>DAOLYL010000001.1:0-51051 GCA_035425765.1 Flavobacterium sp.
CTACTTTGAGTTGGGATTTTGTTTCTTTAGCGCCATTTGAAAGCAAAGAAATTTATGTAACATTTAATTTGAATGCACCAACCGATAATCCACCGTTAGAAAGTGGTTCTATTTTGAATTATACCGCTTCAATTATAGGAAATCTAGAAGACGAAACACCATTAGACAATACTTTCGTTTTCAATCAAGAAGTGCTAAACTCATTCGATCCAAACGACAAAAGATGCCTTGAAGGAAATACAATTCCTTTAAACAAAGTTGGCGATTATGTTCATTACATGATTCGATTTGAAAATACTGGTACGGCAAACGCTCAAAATGTAGTTGTAGTAGATAATTTGGATGTTTCAAAGTTTGATGTTAGCAGTTTTCAAGCACTTAATGGTAGTCATCCATTTGTAACAAAAATTTCAAATTCGAATAAAGTGGAATTTATTTTTGAAAATATTAATCTTCCTTTTGATGATGCTTCAAACGATGGTTATATAGTTTTTAAAATTAAAACAAAAAATAATTTACAACTCAATGATACTTTTAGCAACACGGCAAGTATTTATTTTGATTATAATTTCCCTATCGTTACTGAACCCGCAATTACAGTTGTTTCGCAAGCATTAGGATTAGCAGAAGTAGATGGAGTTTTTGTTTCAATTGTACCAAACCCAACACAAGATGTGCTAACTATCACAACTAAAAACGAAATAAGTTCGGTTATGATTTTTGATACTAACGGAAGAATTATACAAACTAAAATACTAAACAACGAGTTAGAAACCCAACTTGATTTAACTTCATACCAACAAGGCGTTTATTATGTCAAAGTAATTACAAAAGAAGGATTTGGGATTAAAAAAATTGTAAAAAACAATAAATAAAAGAATTAATTTTCTAGTTTTCAAAAGGATGTTATGACCAATAAACATCCTTTTTTTATGGTAAGTTTATAAAAAGAAATATATTTGCTTCAAATAGATATAAAATGGTTTTTAATTCGTTTAACTTCTTATTGTTTCTTCCTATTGTTTTTGCGCTTTATTGGATTTTAGCCAAGAGCAGTAGTAAAAGTCAAAATATTTTATTACTTGTTTCAAGTTATTTCTTTTATGCTTGTTGGGATTATAGGTTTTTGTTTCTATTAATGTTTTCAACGTTTTTAGATTACTTTACAGGTATAAAAATGCACGAAGCTACTTCTCAAAAAGGAAAGAAATTCTGGTTTTGGCTTAGTGTTGGTATCAATTTAGGATTTTTAGGAATTTTTAAATACTATAATTTTTTCATTGGATCATTTCAAGAATTGTTAGAAGGTTTTGGTTTCCAAGCTAATTTTTGGACCATTTCAGTTATTCTTCCTGTTGGAATTTCGTTTTATACTTTTCATGGATTGTCCTATGTGATTGACATTTATAACGATAAAATTAAACCAGAAAAAAATATAGTTGACTATTCCGTTTTTGTTAGTTTTTTCCCTTTGCTCGTTGCTGGACCAATAGAACGTGCCACTCATTTATTACCTCAAATTCAACGCGAACGCCATTTTGATTACACCAAAGCCGTTGACGGTTTAAGACAAATACTTTGGGGATTGTTTATGAAAGTGGTAGTTGCTGATAATTGTGCAACGGTTGTAAATCATGTTTTTAAAGACCAAGAATCATTAAATGCAGGTTCGTTATTTGTTGGAGCAGTATTTTTTGCTTTTCAAATCTATGGTGATTTTTCAGGATATTCTAATATTGCTCTTGGAACTGCTCGATTATTTGGTGTTGAATTATTACGTAACTTTAATTACCCTTATTTTTCTAGAGATATTGCGGAGTTTTGGCGTCGTTGGCATATTTCTTTATCGTCTTGGTTTAAAGATTACTTATATATTCCGCTTGGTGGAAGCAAAGGCGGAATGTGGATGCAAGTTAGAAATACAATAATAATTTTTGTAGTGAGTGGTTTTTGGCACGGTGCTAATTGGACATTTATTATTTGGGGTGCTTTGAATGCACTGTATATTTTGCCTTTAGTGGTTTTTAAATTGAATAGAAACAACACCAATATAGTTGCCGAAAATTCATTTTTGCCATCAATCAAAGAAGTTATTCAAATCATAATTACATTTATTCTAACTACAATTGCTTGGGTGTTTTTTAGAGCAGAAACGGTTACAGAAGCTTGGGTTTATGTTGTTAAAATGTTTAATTTTAAAGCATATGGCTTTCCTCAAGTTGATTTAAAACCATTTATTTACATATTCATTTTACTTTTTGTAGAGTGGATTCAAAGAAAGAAAAAGCATGGTTTAGAATTATCAAATGTTAGACATGCTTATATTAGATGGATCATTTATCTATTAGTCTTTATTTTGATTTTATTTTTTGGTGCAAGTTCTGATTCATTCATTTATTTCCAATTTTAGATGAAAAAGTTTATACTACGACTTCTAGTTTTTTCAATACTTATTACAGGTATCATATTGTTTTTATTAAATAGATATGCTGGATATGTAGATTATTTCTATGGTAAAGTTTCTTCACCAGCACAATCTTCATTAATCATTGGAGACTCTAGAAGTTTTCAAGGATTGCAACCAACTGTGTTTAATCAAAATTTGAGTACTACATTTGATTTACCAATGTATAATTTTAGTTTTACGCTAGCTCAAGTTTCTTATGGCGAAAGCTTATTGAAAAGTATTAAATCAAAAATAAATCCAGATACTAAAAACGGATTGTTCATTCTTTCGGTTCATCCTTACATACTCTCACAAAGAGATAAAGATGATTTTGAAAACGGAATTTATTTTGAAGAATCCTTTCCGCCAGGTAATATGAATTATGTAAACATGAATCCTAATGTTGAATATTTTTTCAAAAATTATGAATACTTTCATTTCAAGGCAATCATAAGGAAAAATTCTATTGTTCATGATGATGGATGGTTAGAAGAAACCAATTTAACCACTGATAAAACAACTTTAAACGATTGGAAAAACACACAATTAGAATTGTATGGTGGATTTATTAAAAAATGGAAAAAATCAGACTATAGAATTCAAAAGTTGAATGAAACTATAAAGTTTCTTAAAAATCATGGAAGAGTTGTTTTAGTTAGAATGCCGAGTAGTGATGCTATTGTTGCTATAGAAAATAACTATTGGAACGATTTTAATCTTCAAATGAAAAACGTTGCTGAAGAAAATAAAGTTCAGTATCTCGATTTTACAACTAACATGAGTTCTTTTCCAACCTATGATGGCGTTCACCTAGGCAAATCTGCTGGACAAAAATTCACGAAATCGGTTTGTGATTCAATCCTAAAATATAATAAAAATTGAATACGTTAGTTCCAATAGAGTATTATACTACAATATATTATAATATTTTGTTGTTAATACTTTTGTTTTTTTTTATATCTACTTATAGAGAGGAATTATCTAGCAAAGCAAACCTAAGTGGTAAAAATGCTTTAGGTGTTTTTTTATTAGTATTTGTTATCGCTTATATTGGTTTTCGTCCCATCGATCCCATATTTGGAGATATGACTACCTATAGAGATTATCTTGAGCGTTATGCTAGTGGAGAAGACTTTCTAGGAAATGAAAATGATTATATTTTTCAAGTTTTTATGAGAATTTGCGCCAGAAATGCAACACATGAAATATTCTTTCTCTTGTGTGCCATTCTATACATTTATCCGCTTTATTCTGCTAGTAAAAATTTATTCAAAGAATACTGGTTTTATGCTTTCTTAATGCTAGTTATATCATTTTCATTTTGGGGTTATGCAGTAAATGGTATTAGAAACGGTATTGCAACTACCATTTTTATTTATGGAATTTCACAAAAAAAACGACTACTAATGTTTCCTTTAATTGCAATTAGTTACCTTACTCACAACGCAATGATGATTCCTGCGGCTGCTTTTTTACTAGCATTTTCCTTGGATAGAACAAAATGGTATCTTTTTGGATGGTTTTTGTGTATTCCATTATCTCTTGTACTTGGTGGTTCTCTAGAAATCTTTTTTTCCGATTTGGTGGAGTCAGAAAGAACAGTAGGTTATCTAACGGAAACTGATGAGTTTTCAGATCAGTTTTCATCTACTGGTTTTCGATGGGATTTCTTGCTGTATAGTATGAGTGGTGTTTATGCGGTTTGGTATTTTATTATAAAGAAAAAATTTGAAGACAAAACATATAGCTTAATCTGCAATACTTATTTGATTGCCAACGCTTTTTGGATACTAGTTATTAGAGCATCTTTTAGCAATAGATTTGCTTATTTATCATGGTTTTTAATGGGAATCGTTATCATTTATCCTTTTTTGAAAAGGAAATTCTTTAGCGAACAACATAAACTTATGGGAAGATTAATTTTTGTTTATTTTGCATTTACTTATATTATGAATATTCTAAGAGGAAATAATTAAAACCATGAAAACACTTACCGTTTTTACCCCAACTTTTAATCGTGCTTATTGCTTACATCAACTTTATGAAAGTTTGGTAAGACAAAAATCTACTGATTTTTTGTGGTTAATTATTGATGATGGTTCTTCTGATGGAACTGATGAACTAGTGAAATCTTGGCAAGACCAAAACTTGATAGAAATTAGATATGATTATAAACCAAATGGTGGAATGCATACGGCTCATAACAGAGCTTATGAGTTGATTGATACAGAACTTAATATGTGTATCGATTCAGATGATTATGTAACTGATGATGCAATAGAAAAAATACTCTCATTTTGGTTAAAGAATAAAAATCCAAATGTTGGAGCAATTTATGCACTCGATGCTACGAAAGACGGATCAATTCTTGGCGATAAATATCCAGATGATTTAATTTCATTTCAAGGTTGGGGTTGTAAAATTGTAATCTACAATGAAAATAAAATTCATAAAGTGGTTGGTGATAAAAAATGTATTGCGGTAACAGCTTACTTAAAAAAATATCCACCAATCCCTGTTTTTGAAGGCGAAAAGTTTTATTCCTTGTATTGGAAACAGCATTTTCTTGAACGTGATTATACCATTCTTATTCTTAACGAACCTGTTTGTATAGTCGAATATTTGCCCGATGGAGCAAGTATGAACAAATTCAAGCAATATTTTACCAATGCGAGAGGTTTTCAGCATATGAGAATTATGTTAATGAAAATTTCACCTACATTCAAGCTTCGTTTTATGGAATGTATTCACTATATAAACAGTTCAATAATATTAAAAGACAAACATTTTTTTAGTAAAAGCTCTAATAAGTTGCTAACGATTCTTGCCATTCCATTTGGAATTGTGCTATATTTTTACGCCAGATATAATTATGACAAGCAATTAAATTTAAACAAAAAGTAAATCATGCTCATCAGTGTCATAATACCTGTTTATAACGTAGAAAATTATATCAAAAAAGGAGTAGAAAGTGTTATCAATCAGAGTTATACCAATTTTGAACTACTTCTAGTTAATGATGGTTCAAAAGATAACTCACCAAAAATTTGTGATGATTTTGCGTCAAAAGATAGCAGAGTAAAAGTACTTCATAAAATAAATGGTGGCGCATCCGATGCTAGAAATCAAGGAATTTTAGCTGCTAAAGGCGATTATCTAATGTTTCTTGATTCTGATGATTATTGGGATGATAATAATGCTATTCAAAAGGTTGTCAATAGATTGACGGAAAGTAAAGATGTTGATATTCTATTATTTTATTGGAAAAATATTAATTTAAATACTAACCGAACTGAGATTTCAAATAAAAAATACCAAACAGAAATATTCAAAAATGCAACGAAACCCGAGGTTTTAAAAAGCTTATTCGATACAGGTTTATTTTCTTCTTCCGCTGTGATAACAGTTGTTAATAGAGTGTTTATACTCCAAAACGAGCTGTTCTTTGTGAAAGGTATAAAAGCTGAGGATGTTGATTGGACTCTCAATGTTTTTAAACATGCCAATAAAGTTGATGCAATAAACGAAGATTTTTATGTTGTTTTGCTTAACAGAGAAGGAAGTGTGACTTCTACTGCTGATGTAAAGAGTATTGAAAGTATTTTGTTTATTCTCGATAAATGGTGTCCTGAATTTATAACTAAAAACGACCCGTTAAGTCATCTTTTTTTAGGGCATCTTTCGTTTCATTATAGCACTTGCTTTGTAATTTATCCCAATTTATCCAATACCGAAAAAAAATTCGTGAAAAATAGATTAGAAACTTATAAGTTTTTATTTAAACATATACAAAGTAAAAAAGCATTTTTGGTCAAATTTATAATTACTATTTTTGGAATTGAAATTGGCACTAGATTGATAGGAATGTTTTTTAAAATTAGAAAAAAAACAAGATAAAAATGAATAAAAACAATAAAGTAATTGATTTTTTGCAAGTTTATAGAGCTATTGCTGCATTGATGGTAGTAGTTTTTCACATTTGTTTAGATTTGCCTTTTTATTTTAAAAGAGATTTTGAAAATTTGCAATCTATCACGGCAATTGGAAAATTTGGTGTAGATTTTTTCTTTGTTTTGTCGGGATTTATAATTAGTTACTCCTATTTTGATAAAGAAATAAAGTTTAAATCATATGTTTTAAATAGATTTTTGAGAATATATTTACCCTATCTTCCGATAGGTCTGTTTTTATATTTTGCATATACTTTTTTACCCCAATTATCAAATGGAGCAAGAGAATTTAATTTTTTAGCCACATTTACTCTTTTACCCGTTGGAGAACCATCATTATCTGTAGCATGGACATTAATGCATGAAATGCTATTTTATGCAATTTTTGCTATTTCAATGGTAAATGTCAAATATTTTAATAGGTTTTTATCAATTTGGATGATCTTAATTGTTTTGTTATATTTTACTAAAATACAAACCACAAGTGTATATCTAGATTATTTTCTCAAAGTTCTATTTTCACCTTACAATATAGAATTTGTATTAGGTTACATTTCATTTCTTATCATCAAAAAGAAAGGCGAAATTAAAAATGCTTTGTTGTATGGAGTGATTTTAATTGTGATTTTTATAGTTTTAAAATTAGTTTATGTTCAACTTGACTATTTTGTGTTAAATTTAATTTTCTCTTTTTCATGTATGTTTTTTATTTTTTTTGCATACAATTCCATTTCAGTCAAGATTAACAAATCTTCATTAATAATGAAACTCGGTTATGCTTCTTATTCTATTTATTTAATACATTTACCAGTTCAAGCAATCTTATTTAGATTAATACCTCATAGTAGTGTGATTATTACATTTACAATTATTATTACAGTTGCTGTTTTTGTAGCTTTAATTTATTCTCATTTTTTTGAAAATAAATTCTTGTTTTTATTAAAGAAAAAATTAATCAATAATTAACGATTTTTCAACTTTTAATAGCATATGTGCGGAATTAATGGTTTTCTATCTAAAAATGGTCTGAATTCAGTTGATGAAAAACTGAAAAAAATGAACCAAAAAATAATTCATCGTGGTCCAGATGAAGATGGTTTTTTCTTTGAAAGTAATGAAAATGTTTCAATTGGTATGGCAATGCGACGATTATCAATTATTGATTTAGCATCAGGTAAACAACCAATTTATAGTCAAGACAAACAAAAAGTAATCCTTTTTAATGGTGAAATTTATAACTTCAAATTATTAAGAGAGGATTTAATTTCAAAAGGTTATACATTTTATACTTCTTGTGATACTGAAGTGGTTGTCAACCTTTATGATTGTTATGGAGTAGAAAGTTTTTCAATGCTCGACGGAATGTTTGCATTCAGTATTTATGACAAATCAATTAATAAAATTTTTATTGCAAGAGATTTTTTTGGTGAAAAACCATTATATTATTTAAGTAATACTACTGATTTTATTTGGGCATCTGAACTAAAATCGATTTTAGAAGTTTTACCAAGCAAACCTGAAATTAACCCAACGGCTCTAAATCTTTTTTTGCAATTAACATATATTCCAGCACCATTTACTATTTTTAAAAGTATTCATAAGCTTGAAGCTAATAATTATATTACTATTGATTGCAAGGATTTTAGTTTTTCAATAAGTCAAATCAATCATAACTTTAAAACGTATTCTAATCTTTCGAAAAAAGAAGCAACAACAAAAACTCATGATTTAGTTAGGGAGAGTGTAATTTCACGTTCAATTTCGGATGTTCCATTAGGAACATTTCTTTCTGGCGGAGTTGACTCTTCAATTGTTTCTTTATGTTTAGCTCAACAATCTGATAAAAAAATCGAAACTTTTTCAATTGGTTTTGACAAAAAATCGTTTGACGAAACTGATAAATCACAGCAAGTTGCAAAACTCATAAATAGTAATCATCATGAGTTTGTCATAAGTGAAAAAGATTTAGAAAAGAATTTATCTGAAATCATTTTAAATTTTGATGAACCATTTGCAGACTCATCAGCTTTAGCAACTTATATTGTAGCTAATAAAACTCGTCAGCATGTCACAGTAGCGTTGACAGGTGATGGTGGTGACGAAGTATTTGGCGGATACAACAAATACTATATCGGAAAATTAAATAACAAGTATACGTCAATCATCCCAAAAAGTATTCATAGTGGAATTGAGAAAATAGGTAACACAGTTTTAAAAACTTCAGAAGATAATAGAGGGAAAAGATTTAAGGCAAATCGACTTTTGAAAGCCATAAATTATGAAGGTGATTTTTACTATAATATTATTTCATTAGCATTTCAAGAAGATGAAGTAAAAGATTTTTTACAATCAGAATACTACAAAAGTAAACCGCTAGAATATTATAAAAATTTTATTGGCAACAAAAACAAAACATTAACCGATTTTAGAAATATAGACAAGCATTTAAGTCTAGAAGGAGATATGCTAGTTAAAGTAGACAGGACAAGTATGTTAACTTCTTTAGAATGTCGTGCACCGTTTTTAAATAAGGAAATTTGGAATTTTACTAATCAATTACCAGAAAATTATTTAATAAACGGTTGGGACAAAAAACATATTTTAAAAGAAGCTTTTAAAGAATATTTTCCAAAAGATTTTTTAAATAAATCTAAAAAGGGATTCGGAGTTCCGGTTGGTGATTGGTTAAAATCGGATTTGAAAAACGAATTGTTAAGTTTTGTAGAAGAAAAATTTATAGAAAACCAATCAATTTTCAATTATGTGGCAATTAATAGATTAGTTTCCAATCATATTTCAGGAAGGATTGATAATACTTTTAGAGTTTGGACTTTCTATTGTTTTCAAAAATGGTATGTGAATTTTTATGGAAAATAAAAAAACGCTCATCCGAATCACAACAGTTCCAATTTCACTTGAAAAATTACTTTCAGGGCAATTGGAATATATGAGTAGTCACTACAATTTAATAGCCGTTTCATCTGAAAAAGAAAATTTAGAAAAACTCGGAAAGAAAATAAACCTACCTGTTTTTTTTGTTAACTTAACACGACAAATTACACCAATAAAAGACTTGTTGGCGCTTGTGAAAATGTATTTTTTTTTCAAAAAAACAAAACCATTTATAGTACATTCTCATACTCCAAAAGCAGGAACAATAGGAATGTTAGCTGCAAAACTCGCAGGTGTTCCAAATCGTTTACACACAGTTGCTGGTTTACCTTTATTAGAAATTGGTGGAAAAAAAAGAAAACTGTTAGATTTTGTTGAAAAACTAACTTACAGTTGCGCAACTAAAGTTTATCCAAATTCATTGGGTTTAAAAGATATAATAATCGAAAATAAGTATTGCAAAGCTAACAAACTAAAAGTTATAGGAAACGGAAGTTCTAACGGAATTGATACTTCATTCTTTAATCCAGAATTGTACTCTTTTGAAAATAACCAAGATTTAAAAGCAAAGTTAGGAATAGAACAAAACGATTTTGTCTTCATCTTTGTTGGAAGATTAGTAAAAGACAAAGGAATTAATGAGTTAATTGCTGCTTTTTCCAAACTTCAATCACAACATAAAAACATAAAGCTTTTACTAGTAGGTGATTATGAAACCGATTTAGATCCACTTTCATCAGAAACATTAGATGAAATAACATCGAATTCATCAATAATTTCAACTGGATTTGAATATGATGTTCGACCTTATTTCGCCATTAGCAATGCCTTAGTTTTTCCAACTTATCGTGAAGGATTTCCAAATGTGGTGATGCAAGCAGGAGCAATGAATTTACCTTGTATAGTAACCAATATAAATGGTTGTAATGAAATTATCATTGAAGGAGAAAACGGAATAATTATTCCCGTTAAAAATGAAAATGCTATTTTTGAAGCCATGAATGATTGTATTCTTAAATCTGATACAATACAAAGAATGAAAAAAAATGCACGAAAAATGATTGTGTCTCGATATGAACAACAAGTAGTTTGGAAAGCAATTTTTGAGGAATATCAGTCCTTTGAAAAAAATAATCACTAAAAAATCAAAATGTACAAACATTTTTTTAAACGAGTTATAGATTTTACAGCATCACTAATTGGATTTATTGTAGTGTTGCCTTTGTTTGTTCTAATAGTATTATTTTTAACAATTGCCAATGATGGAAAGCCTTTTTTCTTCCAAAAACGTCCAGGAAAAAATGGTAAAGTATTCAGAATAGTGAAGTTTAAAACTATGAATGACAAAAAAGATAAGGATGGAAAGTTACTTTCTGATGAAGTAAGATTAACTGCAGTAGGGAAGTTTGTTCGAAAAACTTCATTAGATGAAATTCCTCAGCTTTTAAATGTAATTATTGGAGACATGAGTTTAATTGGACCAAGACCATTACTTACGGACTATTTACATTTATATAATGATTTCCAAAATCGTCGACATGAAGTAAAACCCGGAATAACAGGTTGGGCGCAAGTCAATGGTAGAAATGCCATATCATGGGACAAAAAATTTGAATATGATGTTTGGTATGTGGATAATATTGGTTTTTTACTCGACTGCAAAATAATTTTAAAAACAGTTCAAAAAGTAATCCAAAGCGAAGGAATAAATGCTCAAGATGGAAATACAATAGAACCATTTAATGGATATAATTAATGAATAATATACTAATAACATCAGCTGGACGTCGTGTTTCTTTGGTCCGATTTTTTCAAAAAGAATTGAAAAGCGTTTTTGCTGAAGCAAAAGTTTTTACTACAGATGCAAATCCAGATTATGCTTCAGCATGTCGAATTTCGGATGGGTATTTTAAAATGCAACGCGTCACCGAACCAAATTATATCGACGATTTGCTACAATTAGCGATAAAAAATGATGTTAAAATTATTGTTCCAACCATTGATACTGAGTTACTTATTCTTTCTAAAAACATTGAAGTATTTAAGTCAAAGGGAATAGAGGTCGTGATTTCGGATTATGAAATAATGAAAATATTCAGAGACAAGAGATTAACACATCAATTTTTTGAAAAATATGGTATTAATTGTGCCAAAGAATATTCTAAAGAAAATTATCAGTTACCTATTTATATCAAACCTTACGACGGAAGTAGAAGTGTAGATAACTTTATTATTACAACTCAAGAACAATTAACCGATTATCATTTTCAAAATGACAAACTACTATTTCTTGAATACTTGGATCACAAAAAACATACAGAGTTCACTATTGATTTATACTATGATAAGAATTCGGATTTAAAATGTTTTGTTCCAAGACAACGAATTGAAGTTCGTGACGGTGAAGTGAATAAAGCCGTAACAAAAGACGCATTTTTTATACCAGAAATTTGGAAAAAAATGCAACATATTGACGGTTTTCGAGGTTGTATAACGTTTCAAGTTTTCGTTAATTTAGAGACGCAGCAAATATTTGGAATAGAAATAAATCCTCGTTTTGGTGGCGGTTATCCTTTGAGTTATTTAGCAAAAGCTAATTTTCCTAGATGGATTATTCAAGAATATATGATGGAAAATCAAGGTGTTGAAGTTTTTAATGATTGGGAAAAAAACTTGATGATGCTTCGATATGATGATGAAATTCTAATACATAATTTTAATCACTAAATGACTAAAACTGTTGTTTTTGACCTTGATGATACCATCGTTAAAGAAATTGAATACCTCAAATCGGCATTTAATTCGATTGCTGAATATGTCGATATTAAAAACGAAACTCTTTTCGAACAGATGATGGAATGGTATTTTGATAAACAAAACGTCTTTCAAAATGTTATTAATCAATATCAAAACATCGAAATTCAAACATTAAAAAATATTTACAGAAATCATTTTCCAAATTTTAATTCACAATCAGAAGAACGAAATCTTTTAATTGATTTAAAAAATAAAGGATATAAATTAGGATTAATTACTGACGGATTTTCAATTACACAGCGCAACAAAATCAAAGCTTTAAACATTGAAAATTTATTTGATTTAATTATAATTTCAGAAGAATTTGGAAGTGAGAAACCAAATAAAAAAAACTATGAAGTTTTTCATCAATTCAAAACAGATGATTACTACTATATTGGTGATAATGTTAAAAAAGACTTTGTTATTCCAAATGAATTGGGTTGGAAAACAATTTGTATTTTAGATGATGGAAATAATATCCATAAACAAGATTTTAATAAAGAAGTACTATATTTACCGCAGATTAGACTTTCTAATCTTTTAGATATCAATCTATAATTTAAACACATTATGTTACGAAAAATTGTTCTTAAAATTTTAAAAGCTACTGCAAAAGATATAACTATCACGCATCACTATACTCATAAAAAATTCATGCTTAATTCCTATAACCACAAAGGTTATTGGTATCATGGAAAAAAACGTGAAGAAGAAACCGTTGCCATGTTCAAAAAATGGATTTCTAAAGATAATTATGTTTTAGAAATTGGTGGTCACATTGGATATTTTTCAACTTTTTATGCTGATTTGGTTGGCGATAAAGGTAAAGTTGTCGTTTTTGAGCCGAGCAATGAAAACTTGAAATACCTTACTAAAAATATAGATTTTTTAGATAAAAATTTAAAAAGTATTATATCAATTGTTCAAAAAGGCGCAGGAGATATTGTGGGAGAATTAGATTTTTATATTGATCCAATTTCTGGACAAAACAATTCTTTTGTTAAAGATTTTGATGGATTTAAAACGAGTAGAGCACATTCAGCTGATACAAATGTAGATGTTGAAATTCAAAAAGTGCCTGTAATTACTTTAGATAGTTTTTATGAAAATGAAACTAAGTTACCCGATTTTGTTAAGATAGATGTTGAAGGATTTGAATGGAATGTCATTCAAGGTTTTAAGCAAACTATTGAAAAAGCTAAGCCGAACTTAATGATTGAAATTCAGAGTGATGAAGATAAAATAATAAACTATTTCAAAGGAATTGGTTATGTGATTTATAACGATAAATTAGAGAGTATAAATTCTATTGAAGATTACAAAAGAAAACGTAGTGCAAATATTTTTTTCAAATGGGGACAAAAATAGAAGATATTTTGAAAACTAAAATCTGGCTTTCTTCACCACATATGGGTGGAAATGAACAAAATTATGTTAAAGAAGCATTTGATACCAATTGGGTTGCACCACTCGGCCCAAATGTTACAGGTTTTGAACAGGATTTAGAAAAATTTCTCAATGAAGATGTACATATTGCTGCATTAAGTTCAGGAACAGCAGCGTTACATTTAGGATTAATATTATTAGGAGTGAAGGCTGGTGATGAAGTAATTTGTCAAAGTTTTACCTTTTCGGCATCCGCCAATCCAATTTTATATCTTGGCGCAACACCAATTTTTATCGATAGTGAAATAGAAACCTGGAATATGTGCCCAATTGCGCTTGAAGATGCAATTAAAGATAGAATTTCAAAAGGAAAAACACCAAAAGCAATTATTCCAGTTCATTTATATGGAATGCCATATAAAGCTGATGAAATAAGATCAATCGCAAATAAATATAATATTCCAATTCTCGAAGATAGCGCAGAAGCTTTGGGAAGTCATTATAAAGGAAAAATGTGTGGAACATTTGGAGATATTGCAGCTTTATCATTTAATGGAAATAAAATTATTACAACTTCTGGTGGTGGAGCTTTGGTTTCTCATTCAAAAGAAATAAAAGAAAAAGCTGTTTTTCTAGCAACACAAGCAAGAGATAATGCACCACATTACCAACATTCAGAAATTGGATATAACTATAGATTGAGCAATATTTCAGCAGGAATTGGAAGAGGACAAATGGAAGTGCTTCAAAAACACATCAATTTGAGAAGAGAAATGCACGACTTTTATGTTTCTATTTTTAAAAATAATGATGCAATAATAGTGTTTGAAGAACCAAATTCGGACTATTTTTCTAATCATTGGTTATCATGTGTCACTATAAATTCTGATAAATTAGGAAAGTCAAGAGAAGAGGTTCGACTTGAGCTTGAAAAAGAAAACATAGAATCAAGACCACTTTGGAAACCAATGCATTTGCAACCAATATTTAAAGATTATCCATATTATGGTGGAAAAATTTCCGAGACATTGTTTGAAACTGGTCTTTGTTTGCCTTCAGGTTCAAATTTGAAAAACGATGATAAGAATAGAATTAAAGAAGTTTTTGATAGATTTTTTTAATATTTATATTTAAAAATGTCTTTAATGTTAATTTTATCTTAAATTTGTTAGTCGAATAGTTTTATATGGGTAACTCTACTTTTTCAGAAATAAAAAATAATATTCTCAGCAAGCGCTTTAGCAATATAGGTTATTTACCAAGGTGGATAATATTTGCTATTGATGTATTTATTGTAATAACAGCAATTATAGTTACTTATGTTATTCTAGATAGTTTATCGGTTGTTTATACTAGTCAACTTGAAAGACCATTTCGGGCAGGAATAATTATTTTTGTTAATGCCATGTTTTTTCTTTTTTACAGAACCTACTCTGGGATTATTAGACACTCAACTTTTATCGACGGAGTTAAGTTATTAGTTGCTACAACATCTTCTTATTTATTTCTGTTAACGGTAAACTATTCTCTAATTTTCTTTTTCAAAATAAAGATTTTTTTATCGACAAGTTTATTTATCACCTACGTAATTTCATTTTTACTATTGTTCTTGTTCAGAATTTTAGTTAAAAATTTTTTCGAAAAATACCTTCAATCTGATGATAAGATAAAGCTTGTGAAAGCTGTGATTTATGGGGCTGATGCAAATGCCATTTCCGTTGCAAATGCACTGAGAACTGAGAAGCCATCACGTTTTAAGTTGGTTGCTTTTATTGATAAATTCAAAAAAGTAAAAACTTCAAAAAGTATTTTAAATCTGCCGATAATTAATCAATCAAAAAAAGTACATGTAATATTGAGAAGTCTTGGAGCAGAAGCACTTATTATTGCAGAAAAAAGCTTGTCAAAAGAAGAAACAATTGCCATTGTTGAAGAATGTTTAGAATATAATTTTAAAGTATTTACAGTACCACTAATTACAGATTGGGAAGACCAAAAGCAAATTTCAAATCAATTAAAAAACTTTGCAATTGAAGACTTACTAGAAAGAAAACCAATATTATTAGACAATCATGGTATTTCTTCTCAAATAAAAGGGAAGACAGTTTTAATTACTGGTGGAGCAGGTTCAATCGGAAGTGAGATTGTTAGACAGGTAATAAACTTTGAACCTCACAAAATTGTCATTCTTGATCAAGCCGAATCACCTTTACATAATCTAAAATTAGAAATTTCTGAATTTGCTGATAAAATAAAAATTAGAACGGTACTAGCTGATGTAAAAGATTTTGTTGCTGTTGAAAACGTCTTTAAAAAATTTAAACCAGACTTTGTATATCATGCTGCTGCATATAAGCACGTTCCATTGATGGAAGAAAATCCATCACAAGCTGTTTTTACTAATGTTATAGGAACGAAAAATTTAGCCGATTTATCAAGCAAGTATTTAGTAGAAAAGTTTGTTTTAATTTCTACTGATAAAGCTGTGAATCCTAGTAGCGTTATGGGTGCAAGTAAACGAATTGCAGAAAAGTATGTACAATCATTGAATTTTTATTTAGCAAATTCTAAAAGAGAAAATAAAACAAAATTCATCACTACAAGATTTGGAAATGTACTAGGATCAAATGGTTCAATTGTTCCATTATTTACAAAACAAATCCAAGAAGGTGGACCACTTACAATAACACATCCTGAAATTATTAGATATTTCATGACAATTCCAGAAGCATGTCAGTTAGTGTTAGAAGCTGGTGCAATGGGACAAGGCGGAGAAATTTATATTTTTGATATGGGTAAACCAGTAAAAATAATTGACTTAGCAAATAAAATGATTCGTCTAGCAGGTTTCATTCCGGATAAAGAAATTAAAATTAAAATAATTGGATTAAGGCCAGGTGAAAAACTATATGAAGAATTATTGAATGATACTTCAAAAACGCTGACAACCCACAATGAAAAAATACTGATTGGACAAGACATTTTTGACAAATTTGAAGAGGTAGATATTTTGGTAAATGAACTAATTGCCACTTCGAAAAAAGCATCAAATGATGAAATAGTTGGTTTGATGAAAAAAATTGTCCCAGAATTCAAAAGTATGAATTCAATTTTTGAAACTCTTGATGCATAATTCAACTTTACCATATGATAAATCGTTAACTTTGCATTCTTTATAAATTTTAATATGAAATTCTCCAATGTACTAGCAACATTATTAAGTGTTTGCCTTTTTTTATCATGTGCTTCTAGAAAAGACATTGCTTATTTACAAGATGTGGATAACCAAACTCTGGCTAGTATTAGTTATGAACCAGTAATTAAATCAGATGATTTGTTGAGCGTAATAGTTGCTGCATCACAACCTGATCTAACTATACCATTCAATTTACCTCAAGTTCAAGGAAATTATCAAGATGGTGATAATCAGGCTGGTATAAAAACATATTTAGTTGATAGTGAAGGAAATATTGATTTCCCTGTAATTGGGAAAGTAAAGTTAGCTGGGTTAACTAGAACTCAAGCAAAAAATTTGTTAGAAGAAAAAATTAAAGAATACATAATTAATCCTTCTGTTAATTTAAGAATGTTAAACTATAAAATATCGGTTTTGGGAGAAGTTAACAAACCAAATACATATAAAATAGTTAGTGAACGCATTACAATATTAGAAGCACTAAGTTTAGCAGGTGATTTGACAATTTATGGGAAAAGAGATAACATATTGGTTATAAGAGAAATTGATGGTAAAAAAACCTTCAATAGATTGAATTTAACTAATAAAGATTTTGTCTCCTCACCATTTTATTACCTAAATCAAAATGATGTAGTTTTAGTTGAACCTAATAAAACAAAAATGAATTCATCAGTTATTGGGCCAAATATTTCTGTTACAATATCTGCACTATCATTAATTACCACAATTGCAATTATTCTATTTAGATAAAAATTATGCAAGAACACCAATCTTTTAACAATAAAACAAACGATGAAAGTTTAAATATCAGAGAACAATTTGATAAGTATTTTATTCATTGGAAATGGTTTTTATTATCAATAATTATTTGTTTTATAGTAGCACTTTTATATTTAAGATATACTGTTCCACAATATAGTGCATCGGCAACAATATTAGTGAAAGATGAAAGAAAAGGTGGGATTCAGTCAGAGTTAAGTGCGTTTTCTGAATTAGGTTTTGTTAAAAATGTAAAAAACAATGTTGATAACGAAATCGAGATAATAAAATCTAGAAACATCATCAACCAAGCAGTTAAAAGCTTAAACTTAAACGTTGAATATTTTGCAGAAGGACGAGTTAAATCTGTTGAGTTGTATGATGAAAGTCCAATAGAAGTTAGATTCTTTGAACCAAATGATAGCTTTTATAACAAAAATTTTAGCTATGAAGTTATATACTTAAGTGCAAATCATTTTGAACTAAAAAAATATCAAGGAAAGTCATTAGGTAAATTTAATTTTGGCTCAATAGTTAATTTACCTGAGGCCAAACTCGTTGTAACAAAGAAACCTTTTATTACTAAATACATAACAAAAGAAGACTATAAAATAATAGTTAAAGTTAATAAATTAGCTAATGTTGTTCAAAAGTATAGAAGTAAAATAAATATCACACCTTTGAGTAAAAACTCCAGTGTTGTTGAACTATCAATGAATGATCCAGTTGCTGATAAAGCAGAAGATTTATTAGATGCAGTTATTGAAAACTATAACAAAGATGCAATTGAAGATAAAAAATATGTTTCGTTAAACACACAAAAGTTTATAAACGACAGGTTAAAATATATCACAGAAGAACTCGGTGATGTTGAAAAACAAGGAGAAAATTTTAAAACAAATAACAGGATTACAGAGATAACTGCTGATGCTGAATTGTACATTCAAAATTCTGCACTTTTCGAAAAATCACTTATAGAAACCGAAACTCAAATTAGGATAATACAATCCATGATTGCCTATTTGAATAGTTCACCAACTGACGAAATTATACCTAGCAATATTATACCACAAGATAATAACGCTTCGATAATGATAAATGATTTTAACGAGGTTGTTATAAAAAGAAATAGAGTTTTAGGTAGTGGAACTCCAAAAAATCAGAGAGTTATTGATTTAAATGCAGAGATTGATGAAAAAAGAAGGAACATTAAAGAAAGTTTAGCACGACTTTTAGAAACCTATAAAATCAAAAGAGAAGATTTACAAAAGCAAGATAAATCGTTAAATAATAAAATTTCTAAAATACCGAATCAATCTAGAGAACTTACAAGTATTGGAAGACAACAACAGATAAAAGAATCGTTATATCTCTATCTTTTGCAAAAAAGGGAAGAAATTGGAATTTCTTTGGCAGTTGCCGCGCCAAATGCTAAACTTATCGACTCTGCATTAGCTACAAGCTCTCCAGTTTCACCAAATAGAAATTTTGTTTTATTAGGAGCAATTATCGCCGGATTATTGATTCCATTTTTGATTTTGTTCGTATTAGATTTATTAGATACAAAAATCAAAAATAGACAAGACATTGAATCTAAAACAAATATTCCATTCCTTGGTGATATACCAAAATCAGAAACACAAGATGAATTAATAAATGCGAGTAGTCGTTCAAGTTCGGCAGAAGCCATACGAATAGTTAGAACAAATTTAGAGTTTATGCTAAATAATGTTCCGGCTGATAAAGCCAAAACAATATTTGTAACATCAACTTTACCTAAAGAAGGAAAAACATTTGTAGCGCTAAATCTTGCTAGTACAATTGCACTTTCAAATAAAAAAGTATTACTAATAGGTTTGGATATCAGAAATCCTAAAATTGATAAATACGTTAATATTCCATCAAAAGGATTGACCAATTATTTAGCAAAAGCGAATCAAGATGTAAAAGATTTTATTGTAAAAATTGATAATTTCGATAATTTCTACATTCTGCCATCTGGAGTTATTCCGCCAAATCCTGTTGATTTACTAATGAGTGATAAAATTGGTGAGTTATTTGAAAAATTTAAAAGCGAATACGATTATATAATTGTTGATACAGCACCAGTTAGCTTAGTAACAGATACTTTGTTAGTAGCAAAATACGCTGACTTGTTTATCTACGTTATGAGAGCTAATTATCTAGATAAACGATTAATAAAAGTAGCCGACAGTTTCTACCAAGAGAAAAAATTACCAAATATGGCAGTTCTGTTAAACGATACTGTTTGGAGAAAAACTTATGGTTATGGCTATGGTTATGCCTACGGTTACGGTTACGGCTATGGTTATGGCTACGGAAACGATGAAGAAAAAACTAAAAAAACTTGGAAAGATAAACTAAGGAAGAAAAAATAAATTTTTATCCATAGCAACTTTTAATGCATCAGTGTTTTTAATCGAAACTTTTTTATAAAAAGATTGAATGTGATTAGCATGATGAACATCACTACCAACAAAATCTATCATTCCTTTTTGTAAAAGCTTGTCAGCAACTGAAGAGATGTTTTTTCCATAATAATCTACAGTTGACAACAAGTTGAGTTGAAATAAACATCCTGTTTTTTTTAGTTTTTCATACTCAGAAAAATTATGATGATAGAAAGTATAACGTTCAGGATGAGCTAAAACAGGAGTATATCCTGCAAGTTGAATTTCAAAAATTATATCATACAATTGAATTGGCGGATTTAGATATGACATTTCAATTAAAACGTAGTTGTCTTTCAAAGTCAATAGCTTTTCCGTTTCTAATCTTTTCATAAAAAAAGAATCAATCATATATTCTGCGGCAACATTAAATGACGAAAACAACCCTTCTTTTTCAAGCTCAGCATTTATAGAATTATAATGATTTTCAATACTAGTTTCATTATTCTTCCATACATTAGTGATAATATGTGGCGTTGTAATAAAATGATTATAACCAAAACTTTTTAATTCTAAGATTAAATTTCGAGTATCATCAATTGTCTTTGCACCATCATCAATTCCTGGAAGCAAATGAGAATGAATGTCAACAAAATTATTTGGAATTAAATCCTTTAAAACGGGTTTTTGTTTAAAAAATGAAAGCAAAATTATAAGTATTTAGAACGGTAAAAATAACTAATATTTTAAAGTTATATAACGATTAATTATCAAATAAATATGTGTTAATCGTTTCATAGGATTTTGTTATTTATATATTTGCAATAATAAGTTTTTTTAAACATTAAAAATAGATTAATGCATCACAATCAACCCGAAAAATGGGACTTAGTTATCAAAGGTCATACATCACTTTTTGATGTAAAGTTTAAAGACCTTTGGCATTATAGAGATTTATTGACAATGTTTGTCAAAAGAGACTTTGTTAGTTTTTATAAACAAACAATACTTGGTCCACTTTGGTTTTTTATTCAACCTATTTTAACAACCATAGTTTTTTCATTCATTTTCGGAAATTTAGCAGGAATTAGTACAGATGGGTTGCCAAAATTTCTTTTTTATTTATCTGGAATTACAGCTTGGAATTATTTCTCTGACTGTTTAACAAAAACCAGCACAGTTTTTAAAGACAATGCCAATATTTTTGGAAAAGTATATTTTCCAAGACTAATAATGCCATTGAGTATCGTAGTTAGTAATTTAGTCAGATTTGGAGTTCAGTTGCTTTTACTAATTTGTATGATGACCTATTTCTATCTGTTTCCAATTGAAAATACCACTTTTCATGTTACAAATGGAATATTTTTATTCCCTTTTTTAGTAATTATAATGGCATTGCTGGGATTAGGATTGGGATTGATAATTACAGCAATAACCACAAAATATCGTGACTTAACATTTTTAATCTCTTTTGGAGTTCAATTGTTAATGTATGGAACAACAGTGATTTACCCTTTAAGCTCAGCACCAGACCAATATAAAAAATATATAGAACTAAATCCAATGACAGGAATAATAGAAGCATTTCGTTATGCTTTCTTAGGGAAAGGAGAGTTTACCGCTTGGAGTTTGGGATATTCCACTATTTTTACACTAGTTGTATTGTTTTTAGGAATATTAATTTTCAATAAAACAGAGAAAAACTTTGTTGATACAATCTAATGAGTAGCAAAATAATAAAAGTAGAAAATCTATCCAAAGCATACCAAATTGGGCAAATTGGAACAGGAACTATTTCAAGAGATTTAGAGCGTTTCTGGGTTACAAAAGTACTTGGTAAAGAAGATCCATTCCTTAAAATAGGTGAAACGAATGACAGAAGTGTAAAAGGTGAAAGCGATATTGTTTGGTCATTAAGAGATATTAATTTTGAAATTAATCAAGGCGATGCAGTCGGAATTATTGGAAAAAACGGTGCAGGAAAAAGTACACTTTTAAAACTTTTATCTAGAGTAACATCACCAACTACTGGAGAAATTAAAGTCAAAGGTAGAATAGCAAGTTTACTTGAAGTTGGAACAGGTTTTCATCCAGAATTAACAGGAAGAGAAAACGTCTATCTCAATGGAGCAATTCTCGGAATGAGAAAAAAAGAAATCACTCGAAAATTAGATGAAATTATAGATTTTTCTGGTGTTGAACGATATATTGATACACCAGTAAAACGGTATTCATCAGGAATGTATGTTCGCTTAGCATTTGCTGTTGCAGCACATTTAGAAAGTGAAATTCTAATTGTAGATGAGGTTTTAGCCGTTGGTGATGCTGAATTTCAGAAAAAATGTCTTGGAAAAATGGGTGACATCAGCAAAGGACAGGGAAGGACGGTTCTTTTTGTTAGTCACAACATGGCAGCTGTGAAGAGTTTATGTAATAGTGGAATTGTTCTAGAAAACGGCAAAGTAGTTTATCAAGGTGAAAGTGATGATTCAGTCAATTTTTATTTATCAAATTCATCAAAAACAAAAGATATTTCACTCCAAAATAGATTAGATAGATTAGGGAATTTAAAATTGAAAGTTGTTGGAGTTGATTTTTTAAACGAAAAAAATCAAAGTGTAACACAAGTAATATCAGGCGAACTTTTGAAAGTAAGATTGCATATTGAGAAAAGAAACTTTGTTGACTTATCAAAATTATTTGTTGGTATAGCTTTTTTTGACAATCAAGAAAATAGAGTTCTTTCATTTTTTAGTGATGAAATGGGTTCAGATTTTAATAATCTTGAAAAAAGCAACTACATAGAATTAAACATACCTAAATTCTTTCTTCGTGCTGGAGGTTATGATTTGACAATTCAATTAAGTGATGGCTCTACTAAGGCAGAATCGTTTATTGATGTTATTGAAAAAGCAGCTGAAATATTTGTGCTTCCAGGAGATATTTGGCAAACAGGCAAAACCAATAGATCTGGAACTTATGCTGTTCTACCTGGTTTTTTTGAGAGCTAAAAGAATATGAAAAACTTCTTTTCAATTTATAATGTCTGATTAATGAAAGTATTAATTACTGGAATTTATGGTTTTTTAGGTTCTCATTTGGCAAACAAACTTTGTTCAAACAATGCCGTTTTTGGATTATTTAAAACAAGCAAAAATCAAAATATAAACGACACAATTGCAACTTTTTCAACTCTTGAAGAAATAGATTTTTCCCTAGATGTAATTGTAATGTGCCATGCGGCAATAAATTCTGGAACAACAGTGTTATCTGATGATGAATTGATGAAAACAAATGTTCTCTTTACAAAAAAGATTTTAGATTATTTTCCAAACGTAAGAGTAATTTATATTTCATCCGTTTCTGTCTTTGGAAATAATTCTGAAAGATTAATAGAATTATCAGTTCCAAATCCTGAGAATAATTATTCCAAATCAAAACTTGAAGCCGAGAAACTTGTTTTAACAAATAAATCAAATAATGTTATTCGATTGTCATCATTGTATGGAATTGGAATGAAAGAAAACACTTTGATACCTAATTATTGTAATCAAGCAATAAAAAGCAATAAAATTGAAGTTTGGGGAAATGGTTTACGCATGCAAAACTATATCCATGTCAATGATGCTACGGATTTGATTGAAAAAGTAATTCACATCAATAAAAATATTAATTTTCCAATTCTTGGTGTTGATAAAAACGAATATTCAAATATTTATGTAGCAGAAATTATTGCTTCAAAGATAAATTCTAAAATTGAGTATGTTGGAAGTGATAATTCATTTTCATACTTTTATGATAACAAACGAACACAGGAAGAATTAAATTGGGATACTAAAATTGAATTAAAAGAAGGAATAACTAATTATTTAGAATGGAAAGAAAAACAGTTTTAGTAACAGGAATAGGTGGAAATGTTGGTCAAGGAGTTTTAAGAAATATCATAGATTTGAACTTTGATATATTTCTTATCGGTACCGATGTTGCAACTTTTACGGCTGGAAATTATTTATGTGATGTTACATATAAAGTTCCTTATGCTTTTGATACTAATTATATCTCTGAAATTTCTGCTATTGTAGAAAAACATCGAGTTGATATAATACTACCAACAACTGATTATGAAGTATATTTTTTATCATTAAATCAATATAAAATCAAATCAAAAGTTGTTGCCAGCGATTCCTCTTTAGCAAAAAAATATTTAGATAAATATTTAACCTATTTACACCACCAAGAATTGAATATCCCTTTTGCAAAAACATGGTTGCCCAGCCAATTTGATAAAATAGATGGAGATATTATAGTTAAACCACGAGAAGGACGTGGATCAAGAGGAATCGAAATTAATCCTGAAAATCCTACTAGCTTTTCTGATGAATATTTGATTCAACCGTTACACAAAGGGAAAGAGATTACTACTGCTTTTTATGTAAAAAAGGATGGCAGCTTACATGGATTATTTACAATGGAAAGAGAACTCACTAATGGAGCAACTTCTAAATCAAAAACATGTAATAAATATGATGCAGTATTAGAAAAAATTATCAATAGTATGATACAATTTCAAGGATTAAGAGGAAGCATAAACATACAATCTATTGTTGAAGATGATCAAACTATAATACCATTTGAAGTAAATTGTAGAATTTCAGGAACAAATTCTATACGACACAATTTAGGATTTCAAGATGTTAAATATTCACTTCAAGAATACTTGTATAATCAAGAGCCAGATGAAGTTAAAACAATCGAAGGTATTGCTACACGATTATTATATGATGTGATATATCCAAATGCAACAGACGAAAATCTGTTGAATAATAATTCGAGTAATTTTAAACTTTACTAAAATGAAATATTTATTACTGGATGTTTCTGGAACGATATTACACAAACCAATTTTTTTTAAAAAAATAGCAACTGTTTTACATGATTTCGGATTTGAAGTAGGAATAGAAAAACTTAAATATAACCACAAGCTTCTCTCAGAAACAATAAAATTTCCTGACAGAACAGACAATTCTTTCTATGATTATTTTAACTCAGAATATCTATTTTCTCTGGGCATTGTTCCTAATAAAATTATTTTAGAAACTATTTTTAAAACCTGTTCCTATTTACCATGGGAAAAATATGAAGACACCAATGTTCTTAATAATTTAGATATTCCAATTGGAATTCTATCAAACTTTAACTCATCATTAGAAGAAAAATTGAACAATTATTTTGGACCAATTTTTAAAGATATCTTTGTTTCTGAAACAATTGGGATTTCTAAACCATCATTAGATTTTTATCAATATGCAATAGATAAAATTGGTGTTTTGCCTTCCGAAATTATTTATGTTGGAGATTCTTTTAAACTTGATTTTCAACCTGCAACTAATTTGGGAATTACTACATTTGTAATTGATAGAGATGGTTTTTACCCCAAAAATGAAAAAATAATTAAATCATTAAATGATTTAGAAGGGAAGTTACATTTATGAAAACACTTGCAATTCTAGGTTCAGGACATTTAGGACAACAAATTGCTCATTATGCTTTGTCCGACAATCATTTTGATAATGTTGTGTTTTTTGACGACTTTTCATCAGAAAAAAATGTAAACAATATTCCTGTATTAGGCAATTCAAATCAAATTATAAGTGAATTCGAAAAAGGTTCATTCGATGAAATTATTCTTGGGATAGGTTATCATCATTTAAATACAAAAAAAGAAATTTACGATAGATTTAAAGATTATGTTCCTTTTGCAACGCTAATTCACTCCTCGTCTTGGGTTGATAAAACAGCAATTGTAGAAAAAGGATGTGTAATTTATCCAAATTGTGCTATTGATGCTCATGTTGTTATAAAAGCAAATACAATTTTAAATATTTCGTGTACAATTGCACATGATACAGTTATAAATGAACACTGCTTTTTATCACCAAGAGTTGCAGTTGCTGGATTTGTAACTATAAATCAAAAATGTATAATAGGAATTAATGCTACACTAATTGATTCAATTGAATTAGCAGAAAACACAAAAATTGGCGGAGCAACTGTAGTTATAAAATCAATTGAAAAAAGTGGGTTATATGTTGGTAATCCAGCTAAATTTATAAGATAAAATGATACCATTCAATAAACCTTTCCTAACCGGAAATGAAACCAAATATATAGAACAAGCTGTTAAATCAGGTAAAATCTCAGGAAATGGGGATTTTACTCAAAAATGTCAACGCTTTTTTGAAGATAACTATGGAATAAAAAAAGCTTTATTAACGACTTCTTGTTCTGATGCTTTAGAAATGTGCGCAATGCTAATTGATTGCACTCAAAATGATGAGATTATTGTTCCTTCTTATACTTTTGTTACATCTGCACTAGCATTTGTTCGCCAAGGAGCAAAAATTGTTTTTGCCGACTCATTACCAAATCACCCAAATATTGATGTGTCAAAACTTGAAGCTTTGATAAACAGTAATACTAAAGCTATAGTTGTAGTTCATTATGCTGGAATAGCAGTCGATATGGACGAAGTAATGCGATTAGCAGATAAATACAATCTATTCGTAATAGAAGATGCGGCACAAGCTATTGATTCATTTTATAAAGGAAAACCTCTTGGAAGTATTGGTCATCTTGCAGCATTTTCATTTCATGAAACTAAAAACATAATTTCAGGTGAAGGTGGATTATTAGCAGTTAATGATGATAGATTTATTGAAAGAGCAGAAATAATTTGGGAAAAAGGAACAAATAGAGCTTCATTTTTTAGAGGAGAAATAAACAAATATGGTTGGGTTGATACAGGTTCATCATTTTTACCTTCAGAAATAATAGCCGCTTTTCTTTGGGCACAACTTGAAAATATAGATGTTATTCAAAAAAGAAGAGTTGCAATTTGGGATAATTATTTTGAACAATTAAAACAATTAATTTCAAGTAGAAATATAACTTTACCTGAAATCCCTGATTTTTCGACAAACAACGGGCATATGTTTTATTTAGTTTGCAATTCATTAGATGAAAGAACGAGATTAATAAAAACACTAAAAAATTCAGATATTCTAGCAGTATTTCATTATCTAAGTTTGCATAAAAGCGAATTTCACTTAAAAAACAATGAATCTGTAGAGTTACCAAATGCAGATTTGTTTACAGATAGATTAGTCAGATTGCCTTTTTATTATGAATTAACCAATGAAAATCAGCAAAAGATATTTGATATTATAGTAGATTTTTATAAAAATGAAATATAATATTATTCATATCTGTGAAGATGAGAAATTTATCAACTCGGCGATAAACCAGTTTGAAATAATTTTTCCAAATCAGAACAAGTTTTACATTCTTCATACGGATAATTCAATTCCTTTTAGACATGTAACACCTTCAAATTGCACCAAATCTATAAGCACTATCGAATTGGTTCAATTATCTGAAACTTTGGACAAGTCTAGCTTAGTTATTTTGCACAGTTTATCTAGTAAATTTTATTCTTTTGTTCTAAAACTTTCGAAAGAAATAAAAATAGTTTGGTTGTGTTTTGGTTTCGAAGTCTATAATGATTCATACTACTATAAAAGCAATCAATTATTAGATAAAATAACATTAAAAAAATATCCGTCAAAAGACAAAACCCTAAGTTGGCACCAAAAAATTAGACCTTTATATCGTATTATAAAACCCAATTTACCTTTTTCTGATTATGAATTAAAAAGAAAAGCTATCCAAAGAGTAAATTATCTAGGTTCAACATTTCATGATGAATATGTAATTATTCAAAAGTTATTGAATGTTAAAAAAGATTTTTTCAATTTTTGGTATTATCCTCTAGAGCAAATAGTTGAAATCAATTCGCCGATAAATTTTGATAAAACTACAATGCTAATTGGGAATTCAGGATTCAAATCATTAAACCATCTTGATGTTTTTGATAAAATAAAAAAGTATAACTTAAAAGTATCAAAAGTTATTATTCCTTTAAATTATGGTGTTGAAGGTTATATTAATGACATTGTTGAACAGTCTAATTTAACCTTTGGAGAAAAGTCATTTCCTCTTTTGAATTTTCTATCTTTGTCTGATTACAATGAATTACTTAGCAACGTTGGAATTGCAATTTTTAATAATCATAGACAACAAGCACTAGGAAATACTATAGCGTTATTATGGTTTGGTGTGAAGATTTTTTTAAGTGAACAAAATCCTTTCTATACTTTTTTAAAAAGAAATAATATTCATATTTTTAGCTACGAGAATGAGTTAAATGAAAATTCATGTAATACATTTTTAACACAAGAAGAAATAGAACAAAATAGATATATATTATTTAAATTACTACAACAAGACGTAGTTACAGCTATACTTAAGAAACATATAGATACAATCTATGCATAATCCATTATTTTCTATAATCATTCCTACATACAACAGATCACATCTGTTGAGTAAAACTATTAATAGTTTAATTTCTCAAACTTATAAAAATTGGGAATGTATAATTGTTGATGATGTTAGTACTGATGATACAAGAACTCTAGTTGAAAAATATAGTAAGTCAGATTCAAGATTTCAATTTTATGTTAGAGAAAATAATCCAAAAGGTGCTTCACATTGTAGAAATATTGGATTAGAAAAGGCAAAAGGAGATTATATTATTTTCCTTGACTCAGACGATATGTTGTTGGATTTTTGTATAGAAAAAAGATTGGAATATATAAACAAAAATCCATTCTTAAATTTCTACGTTTTTCCTATGTTAACAGAAGTGAAAACCAATGTTTTTAAAGAGAAAAAAATTCCTGAAAGCAATTATCTTGAAGATTTTTTGAGTTATAAAATTTGGTGGGGAATTATGTGTGTTACTTGGGAAGTTAGTTTTTTAAAAAAACTAGGAGGTTTCAATATTAATTATGCAAGGCTAAATGATCCCGAAATTCATATTAGAGCTATGTTATTAAGTGATAATAACTATAAAGTTTTTAATGATTCACAACCAGATTCAAAATATGTTCTAGCAGAACGAAAAGATTATAAAGTTTTTTCACAAAAATATTATGATACAATTTTATTATTCATTCCAGATATTATAAAAAAGTTAGAAGAGAAGAATAAATCTGATTTGAAGCATAATCTAATAAGTTATTTACACACCTGGTTAAAACATTTCGTTAATTATGCTGACATAAAACAAAATAGAAGAATATATTACTTGTTCAAAAAGAACAACCTAATTAGCCATAATTCATATAGATTGTTAAGAATTTATTCCTATCTAAAACCAATTGATAAATATCTTTCGAATAGAATTAAAAAAATCTTAATCAAGAATATATAGTTTAATGAAACCAGAAATTTCAATTATAATGGCAACCTACAATAGAGCACATTTTATTGTAGAAACATTGCAATCTATTCAAAAACAAACATTTGAAAATTTCGAGTGCTTAATAATTGATGATGGTGGAACAGATAATACATTGGAAGTTATCCAGCCAATCATTGGCAATGACAAAAGGTTTTTGTTTTTAAAAAGAACAGAAAAATATAAAAAAGGATTACCTGGTTGTAGAAATTATGGGTTAGATATAGCCAAAGGAAATTATATAATTTTTTTTGATGATGATGATATCATTCATTCACAAAATTTAGCAACAACAATTCAAATTTTAAAAAATGAAGATTTCGATTTTTGTTGCTATCAAAAAGAATCGTTTATAAATGAAATTCCAGTAGAAAAATATTTACCAGTTAGTATTGAAAAAAATATTTCATCCGAAATTATAGCTGAAATCATAACAAAAAAAACATTAATTGCTTCTTGCACAGTTTTGTGGAAGAAAAAATGTTTTGATACTATTCGTTTCAACGAAAGTTTGATGTATGCAGAGGAATGGGAATGTTACACAAGAATAATTCTTCAGGATAGAAAAGGAGTTCAAATAAATTCAATACTCTATTTTAATAGGAAACATTCTAACTCTAATACAAGTCAATTCTACGATAATAATAAAATACGAAGAGAATCAAACAGAGATGCAATTCTTTTGAATTTGAAAAGTGTTCAGTCAAAAAATCTGCTGTCTGCAGCTATTCTAAAATATTTTATTCAAATTGCTTATAATTTTAGAGAATTAAATTTAATTGATGATGTTTTTAATCAAGTAAAATTATCTTTGCCAACAAAAATTTACTGGAAGATATACTATAAAATGCTTCCATTTAGAATTGCTAATACTAGATTATTAAAGCGGTTAAAAATAAAATAATAAATGAAAATTTTAATCATTTCCGAGTCAATAAATGTTGAAGATAGCAGTGCTTCCAAAGGAAGAGTTGCGCTAATCAATAATCTCAATAAAGCAGGATTTGATTTAAAAGTGTTGCATTATTCGCATAAAGAAATTCAACTCAAGAATATTGATTGTGAACTAATAAAAGAAAATAGATTTTCATTATTATTCTTCCTTTCTAGAACCGTTAGAATTTTACAGCGAATTACCAAGATTTATTTTAATTCAAAATTAGAAAAGTTCTTTGGGTTTTCATTTACCCATACCAACGATACAAATTCAATTGCTAAAGCGATAAATAAAAATCAAAATTTTAATCCAGATTTGATTTTTACACTAAGTAAAGGAGGAAGTTTTAGACCACATAGAGCAATGCTAAAATTACCTGAATTGCAATCAAAATGGATGGCATATATCCATGATCCATATCCATTTCATGTTTATCCAAGACCATATAATTTTGTAGAAGAAAGTTATAAATCCAAAGAAAAATTCATGCTTTCAATCACTCAAAAAGCCAAAATTTTATCCTTTCCAAGTTTATTATTAAAAGAATGGATGCAAAGTTATTTTCCAGATGTTACAGATAAAAGCGTAATAATTCCACATCAAATAAAAGTTGATGATGAACTGCAACCACTTCCTGATTTTTTTCAAAAAGAACAATTTTCGTTACTTCATGCTGGGAATCTTTTAAAACAAAGAAATCCAGCATTCTTGATTGAAGCTTTTTTAAATTTTTTAGAAAAAAATCCATCTTCTAAAACCGAAGCCAAACTCTATTTTATTGGAAATTATAATGAACACGCAGCACTTTTAGAAAGGTATAAAAACCATCCTAATGTTGTTATTAATGGTTATGTTGAATATAAAATTATTCAGACCATTGAAAAAGAAGCTGCTGTCAATATAATTCTTGAAGCTATTTCTGAAATAAGCCCTTTTTTACCAGGAAAATTTCCAAATTGTATCAAATCTAATAAGCCAATGCTACTCGTTGGACCTTATTATAGTGAAGTTAGAAGATTGTTAGGAAAAGAATATCCATATTGGTCTGAAGCAAACGATAGTAAAACAATTGAAGAAAACATAACAAAGTTATATCAACTTTGGAAAAATAATCCAAACGAGTTTAAACTGAATAGAAACGATTTAGGAAATTATTGTGATGAAGTGTCGCTAAAAAAGGTTTTCGACGTTTCAGTAAAAAATTTATTGACTACTAATTTGAAACAATAATTTATTTCAATCCAGAAAAATAGTTACTTTTACTACCATATCAATTAGTTTTTTGAATGAAAAACAAACCCTATTTAATTGCCGAAATTGCTCAAGCTCACGACGGAAGTCTGGGAATTCTCCATTCCTATATTGATGCTGTTGCAAAAACAGGTGTGCAAGCTATTAAATTTCAAATGCACATTGCTGAAGCCGAGAGCAGTATTCATGAACCATTTCGAATAAAATTTTCAAAAGAAGATGCTACTCGTTTTGATTATTGGAAACGAATGGAATTTACACTTGAACAATGGAAGGAAATTAAAAGCCATTGTGATGAAGTAGGTTTGGATTTTATTTGTTCTCCTTTCAGTAATTTAGCAGTAGATTGGTTAGAAGAAGTTGGAATTAAAACATATAAAGTTGGTTCGGGCGAAGTAAATAATTTTCTTCTTTTGGAAAAGATTTGTCAAACAGGAAAACCAATCATTATCTCATCTGGAATGAGTAGTTTTGATGAATTAGACCAAACAGTTGAGTTTCTTAGAAGTAAAAAGGCAATATTTTCGATACTTCAATGTACAACAGCTTATCCAACAAAACCTGAACAATATGGTTTGAATGTTATTTCTGAATTAAAAAAACGATATGATGTTCCAATCGGATTTTCTGATCATTCCGCAAAAGTTGCCACAGGAATTGCTGCCGTAACTCTTGGAGCTGAAATCTTAGAATTCCACGTAGTATTTCATCGTCAATTGTTTGGACCAGATGCTGTTGCTTCATTAACAATAGAAGAAACAAAGCAGTTGGTTGATGATGTTGCTGCTATTTATTTAGCTCAAAATCATGTGATAAGCAAAGATACTAATGAACAATTCAAAGAATTGAAAGCCATTTTTGAAAAGTCATTGGCAATAAATAAAAATTTACCAAAAGGACATAGTATAACTTTTGACGATTTAGAAAGTAAAAAACCCAAAGGATTTGGAATTCCTGCTTCCGATTTTCAAAAAGTAATTGGAGCCAAACTAAAAAACGATAAATCCCAATGGGATTTTTTGAATGAAGAAGATTTAGCATGAGCGAAAAAAGAAAAATAGCTGTAGTAATCACAGCAAGACCATCATATAGTCGAGTAAAAACTGTTTTAATGGCTATAAAAAAGCATCCCGAATTGCAGTTACAGCTTATTGTTGCTGCATCTGCATTACTAGATAGATATGGAAGTGCTGTGAATTACATTGAAAAAGATGGGTTTGAAGTTGCTGCCAAAGTTTTTAATGTGCTTGAAGGCGAAAATCTTACGGCTGCAGCCAAAACCACTGGTATCGGAATTCTAGAATTATCGACTGTTTTTGATAATTTAAAACCAGATATTGTGGTGACTGTTGCTGACCGATTTGAAACTATGGCAACAGCAATTTCAGCTTCTTATATGAATATTCCTTTAGCACATATTCAAGGCGGAGAAGTTACAGGAAATATTGATGAAAAAGTTAGACATTCAATTACTAAATTAGCTGATTATCATTTTGTTGCTTCAGAAAACGCAAAGAATAGAGTAATTCAATTAGGAGAAAATCCAGAAATGGTTTTCAATACCGGTTGTCCATCAATTGATATCGCAGAAGAAGTTGCAAAAAGCACACAACTAACTTTCAATCCTTATGAAAAGTATGGTGGTGTTGGTTCTCAACCTGATTTAAATAATGGTTATATAGTTGTAATGCAACATCCAGTCACAAATGAATATCAGGATTCTAGAAAGCATATTGAAGCGACACTTCGTGCTATTCAAAAAATAAATAGACCAACGCTTTGGTTTTGGCCAAATGTCGATGCTGGAGCCGATGGAACTTCCTCTGGAATTCGTTCTTTTCGTGAAAAATATAAAATGGGAAATGTACATTTTTTCAAAAACATGGAAGGTGACGATTTCTTGAATTTATTAAATCATTCGTTGTGTTTGATAGGAAATTCAAGTGTTGGAATACGTGAATGTGCTTATCTTGGAGTACCAACAATTAATATTGGTTCACGACAAAATCGTCGAGATAGGGGAAATAATGTAGTTGATGTTAGCTATAATGAAGAAGAGATTGTCAAAGCAATTGAAACTGTTCTGTTAAAAAATGACAGAGAAAAATCAACCGTTTATGGTGGTGGAAATGCTGGTGAAAAGATTGCAGAATTATTAAAAGAATTACCATTACAGTTTCATAAAACCATAACTTATTAATGAGAGTTTTAGCAATAATTCCTGCGCGTGGAGGTTCAAAAGGTGTTCCAAAGAAAAATATAAAACTTCTTGGGGAAAAGCCATTGATTGTTCATGCTATTGATTGCGCCAAAAACTCTAGTAAAGTAACCAAAGTAGTTGTTTCCTCAGATTCTGATGAAATCATTCAAATAGCAATCCAAAATGATTGTCAAGTAATTAAAAGACCAACAGAATTAGCGGATGATAACAGTAATGTAGTTACAGCTGTTGAACATGTCTATAACCAACTTAACGAAGAGTTTGATATTATTGTTTTGCTTCAACCAACATCTCCATTACGAACATCAAATGATTTAAATGCTATCATTTCGATGTTTGAAAAAGAAACCGATTTAGATGGTGTGATAAGCGTTGTTCCTTTTGATGATTATCATCCTGCACGAATGTATAGTTTAGATAAAAATTTAGAAATGATTCCACTTCAAAAAGATGGAGAAACAACCAGGCGACAAGATTTAAAACCTGTTTATTATCGAAATGGTTGTTTTTATGCCGTTAGAACCAATGCTTTTTTTACAGAGAAATCTTTTATGGTTAAAAATAAAAAAGGATATGTAATGGATGCTAATTGGCTTTTAAATATTGATACCCAAAGAGATTTTAAAATAGCAACTTTGCTTTATGATGACTGGAAAAATGAAATTGTTAATCACTGAATCTGAAAATTTTAGTGAAAATGCTATTCTTGAACTCAAAAAGCATTTTGAGGTTGAAGTAGCAAACCTATTTTCAGAAGAAGAGCTTGTTGAAAAAATTCAAACGGTAGATGTACTTTTTATTCGTTTGAGATTCAAATTATCTAAAGAAATTTTAAGCCAAACTAGTTCATTAAAATATATTTTAACTGCAACAACTGGTCTAGATCATATAAATGTTGATTATTTTCAAGAAAATGGAGGAACAGTAATTTCCCTAAAAGGAGAAGCCGATTTTTTAGGTACAATACCTTCAACGGCAGAACATACTTGGGCTTTGTTATTAGCTTTAATGAAAAAAATTCCAAATGCTTTCGCAGATGTTAAATCAGGAAACTGGAATAGAGATAATTTTAAAGGGAATAATTTAAAAGACAAAAAAATTGGAATTCTTGGTTTAGGAAGAGTAGGTAGGCAAGTGGCAAAATTTGCAGAAGCTTTTCAAATGGAAGTTCGCTATTTTGATGTTCAACCAATAGAATCGCATTTTGAAAAGTTTAATACTCCAAATGATTTATTTGCTTGGTCAGATATAATTTCGATACACATTCCTTATACTGTTGAAAATGAAAAGTATATTGATAAAGAGTTATTAAATAATTGTAAATCAAGTGCAATTTTAATAAATACTTCTCGTGGAAAAATTTGGGATGAAACTGTAGTAGCTGAGTTTTTGAAAGAAAATAAAATAAAAGCAATTGCAACTGATGTACTTTTTGATGAGTATAATGATTCAGTGTCCAAAAATCCGTTGGTTCAATTGGCGAATTTAAATTATGATATAATTATCACACCACATATTGCTGGAGCAACTTTCGAATCAATGACGATGACGGAAGATTTTATTGTAACGAAGTTTTTAAATACTTTAAAATCCAATTAAATGCTTTTTAATTCCATTTCTTATTTAATTTTTCTACCAATAGTTTTTGCAATTTATTGGATGTTAAATTCTAGAAACTTAAAATGGCAAAATTTATTTTTGCTAACTGCTAGTTACTTTTTTTATGCTTGTTGGGATTGGAGATTTCTGTTTTTATTGATGTTTTCTACAGGTTTAGATTATTTCACAGGAATAAAAATGTTTGAAGCAAAGAGTGTTAAACTAAAGAAGTTTTGGTTTTTTGCTAGTATTTTTATCAATGTTGGATTTTTAGGTGTTTTTAAATATTATAATTTTTTCATAGAATCGTTTGAAGATTTGCTAACTAATTTTGGTGTTACGTCACATTTTTGGACACTCAAAATTATTCTACCAGTTGGAATTTCATTTTATACATTTCACGGTTTGTCTTACGTTATTGATATTTACTACAATAGAATAAAACCTGAAAAAAACATAGTTGACTATTCATTGTTTGTTAGTTATTTTCCATTATTAGTTGCCGGACCAATTGAAAGAGCAACCCATCTTTTGCCTCAAATTAAGAAAAAAAGAGTTTTTAATTATGAAAATGCAATGGAAGGTTTTTATCAAATTCTTTGGGGTTTGTTTAAGAAACTAGTCATTGCCGATAGCTGCGCGGTTTATGCAAATGAAATTTTTGATAATCATCAAAGTATGAATTCTATTTCATTACTACTTGGAGCAGTCTATTTTTCATTCCAAATTTATGGAGATTTTAGTGGCTATTCTGATATTGCATTGGGAACATCCAAACTCTTTGGAATTGATTTACTTCGAAACTTTAATTATCCCTATTTTTCAAGAGATATAGCAGAGTTTTGGCGACGATGGCACATATCATTATCTACTTGGTTTAGAGATTATTTATACATTCCGTTGGGTGGAAGCAAAGGTGGAATGACAACCAAAATTAGAAATACTTTTATCATTTTTTTAGTTAGTGGTTTTTGGCATGGAGCGAATTGGACATTTATAATTTGGGGATTGTTGAATGCTATGTTTTTTCTTCCATTATTAATTACAAACAATAATAGAAATAATATATCTATTGTTGCAGAAGGAAAAATGTTTCCAACAATCAAAGAGTTTTTCAGCATATTATTGACCTTTACAATAACAACCTTTGCGTGGATATTTTTTAGGTCAAACACCGTTAGTCAAGCTATTGAGTTCATAAAGAATATTTTTAAATTCGATTTCAAAGGAGGTTTTCAATACTTAACTTTTGATAGATATACTATTGAATTAGTTTTTCTTTTATTTCTTTTTCTTTTCATAGAATGGATTTCAAGAGAAAGAGTTCATCCAGTTTTTGGTAAATTCAAATCGTTAAAAGTAATCGCCATAATAACCATGATTTTAATTTTTGGAGTTTTCTCAGAAGCTAAAGAGTTTATATATTTTCAATTTTAATGAAGAAATTTATAGTAACCATATTGTCCTATTTGATAGCAACATTTTTAATAATGTTTGCTCTTGATTTTGGCTATACTAAAGTGTATGAAAATGCTAAACCAAGAACAAAGTTTCAATATTTAAGGTCGCTGAAAAACAAACAATTCGATTACATTTTCCTAGGTTCTTCACGAGTTGAAAATGGAATTATTCCAGCAATTATCAAAGAAAAAACAGGAAAGGAAACACTCAATTTAGGTTTTCAAGCATCAAAACTGAATGACATTTATACAGTTTTACAACTTCTGAAAGAGTATAATATTCAAGGAAAAAGAATTTTTATTCAAATTGACTACATCTATAATTTAAAAGGGAATTCCAAAATACTTCAATACCAAATGATACCTTTTATCAATGAAAATGAAGTGTTAAATAAACATTTTAAAAATAATTCTAAGGATTATTTAGGATACAATTATGTTCCATTTTATAGATATAGTCGTAATGATTTAAAACTAAATTTTAGAGAAATATTACTTAGTGTTGCTAAGAAAAAAACAAACGCGATGCAAGGTGATGGTTATGCACCAAAATATGGAACATCAGAAAACCATAGATTAACACTTCCTAAAGAATTAGATAAAGAAAATATAGTATTTGATTCAATTATTAAATACATTGAAAAAAATAAAATAAATGCCACTTTCTATTGTGCACCTTTCTGTTATCACGGAAAAAATATGGAATTCACTACCAAACTCAAAAATAAAGTTCCAAACTTTTATGATTTTTCTAGAGCTGTTCCTGATGAGAGATTATTTCAAAATTCAAGTCACCTTAATCATGAAGGAGCAATATATTTTACTGATATTTTTATTAATCAAGTACTTTTGAAAAAGAAAAATACAGAGTAATAACATTTTTTTGAAAATCTATCTACTTTTATTTTTCATATTGATTTTTTAGTTCCTTTAAAAATCAAGATATTTGGTGTCAAATTGAAAATTATAAATGGCATCAAAAAAAATATTCATATTGCTACCAGATGGAATTGGGCTAAGAAATTTTGCTTACACCAATTTTCATACAATTGGTTTAGAAAAAGGTTTTGATATTACTTTTTGGAATAATACACCATTCAATATAAGCGAATTAGGATATAAAGAAATAAAAATTAATAATCCTAAAAACCATCCTTTTACAGAAATATATAAAAACGCTCGAAAGCAAATTGAGTTAAATTTATTTATAAAAAGATTTAATGATACGACTTATAATAGTTATCGCTTTCCATTTTCAACAAAAACTACAAGACAAAAAATAAAAACTTTTTTAACTAAAAGAATAATTTCAAAATATAATTCAGAAGCAAGAATTAAAATTATTTTAAAAAAAATTACAGATTTAGAGAAAAAAACGAACTATTTTGACGATTGTTTAAAAACACTCCAAAAAGAGAAACCTGACTTTATTTTTTGTACCAACCAAAGACCAATGTCTGCAATTGCACCGATTGAAGCAGCAAAACAATTAGGAATTCCAACAGCTACTTTTATTTTTTCTTGGGATAATCTTCCAAAAGCAACTTTGGTTATTGACACAGATTATTATTTGGTTTGGAGTGAATTTATGAAGAAGGAGTTGTTAAAATATTATCCAGATATTAATGAAAAACAAATTGTTATAGTTGGAACACCTCAATTTGAAAATCATTTTGATTTAAGTTTAAAAGTTGAAAAAGAAGTTTTTTTCAAAAATAATAATCTAGATTTAGATAAAAAATATATTTGTTTTTCAGGTGATGATGTAACTACTTCTCCAAACGATCCTCAGTATTTAAAAGATACAGCACTTGCTGTTAGAAATCTTAATAAGAATGGATTTAATCTGGGAATAGTTTTCAGAAGATGTCCTGTTGATTTCTCAGATAGATTTGATAATGTTCTTGAGGATTATCAAGATGTTATTGTTCCGATAAATCCTCTTTGGAAAAAAATTGGAGAAGGATGGAATACAATTTTGCCAACACATGAAGATATGATACTGCAAACAAATACCATCGCACATACTGAATTTGTTATAAATCTAGGTTCTTCGATGGTTTTTGATTATGTGTGTTATCAAAAACCATGTGTTTATGTAAATTATGATGTTCCTCAATCAGGTTCTTCAAATTGGAGCGTAGAGAAAATTTATAAATACATTCATTTTCGTTCAATGCCAACTAATAATTCAGTGATTTGGTTTAATAATGCTAATGAAATAGAACAGAAAATTCAATCTGTTCTAGAAGGAAAAGTAACTACAGTAAATGAAGCAACAGCTTGGTTTGAAATTATAAATCAAAAGCCAGCTAACCATGCTTCCGAGAGAATTTGGGATTTTATTAATACATTAACTGAAAAATGAAAATAGGATTTTTAACACCCGAATTTCCACATCCAAAATTTGGACATTCTGGAGGAATTGGCACAAGTATATTGAATTTAGCAAAAGGGCTAACCCAATTAGAAAACCAGGTTTCAATATTTGTTTATGGACAATCAAGAGATGAGGTGTTTGAAGAAAATGGAATGACATTTTACAGTATTAAGAATGTAAAAATTAAAGGACTTTCATTATTATTAACTCAAATAAAAGTTCAAAGACTAGTAAACTCTTTAGTCGAAACAAACCAATTAGATATATTAGAATCGCCAGATTGGACAGGATTTTCATCCAATACTAAAGTAAAATGTCCATTGGTGGTTAAGTTACATGGTTCAGATACTTACTTTTGCTATTTAGATAAAAGACCTGTTAAATTTAAAAATAAATACAACGAAAAGAAAGCGCTGAAAACTGCAGATGCTATTGCTTCAGTTAGCGAATATACTGCTAATGTAACAAAAGATTTATTTAAATTAAATCGAAAAATTGAAGTCATTCCAAACAGTATTGATTTGCAGAAATTTTCTGCGATTGATAGTAATTCAGACCATATTATACTTTACTTTGGAACTCTAATTCGGAAAAAAGGACTTCTTGAATTGCCTTTGATTTTTAATGAAGTTTTTAAGCAAAATCAAAAAGCAAAATTAGTTCTTGTTGGAAAAGACACACCCGATTTGTTATCTGGAAATTATTCTACTTGGACTATCATGCAAAAATTATTTGACACTAAGGCGTTGGAAAATGTTACTTACTTAGGAAGTGTTTCTTATGATGAAATTAAAACACAAATTGGTAGTGCAACATTATGCGTTTTCCCTACATTTGCCGAAGCATTACCAGTATCTTGGATTGAAGCTATGGCTATGGAAAAACCTATAGTTGCTAGCGATATTGGTTGGGCAAAAGAAATTATTGATAATGGTAAAGACGGATATTTGGTTAACCCAAAATCGCACCATGAGTTTGCTGATAAAATAAACGAATTGTTACTAAACAGTGATTTACGTTTAAAGTTTGGCAAAGCATCAAGAGCTAAAGTTTTGCTTAAGTTTAGTTTAGAAGTTGTAGCCAATCAAAATGTTGTTTTTTATAGAAAAGTTATTTCAAATAGAAAAAGATAAATAGGTTTAAAAATATTGACTAAGAAATAACAATAATCGCCTTCAAACCCAATGAAATAATTACTTTTGCTGGATTAGGATTGAATACTCTTTAAAGATGATTATTTTTTTTCACGACAACTCAAGAATTATTGAAATAGTTTCTTCAAATGGAGATAGTTTTTCTGTTACTAAAAATAGTTTAATCGTTCCAACTATCATTGAATTTGCTAAAAAAAACAGTAATGAAATTCTTGTTTGGTGTCATCAAAACGAGAAAGAAAACTTAAATCATTCCTTCATCGAAAGCTTTTTTTTTCACAATAAGTTTTTATTATCTTATAATCCTATTCATTCTAATTATTTTGGAAAAAATGTAGGATATATTGAAGATACTCAGTTTATAAACATTAATAAGAAAGTAAAATATGCTTCTTGGATGATGAGTAGTTATGCTGGAGCAATACATTCTGAAACTATTATTGCGCTTCAAAACAGTATTAATAGTAAAGATAGTTTTGATTATTTTTTAAACTCAATTGCTCGATTGGGATTGCCAAAAGGATTATTTTGTTATTCTGAACCAAAATTATTAATCAAACCATCTCAAAATGTCAATCTAAAATCAGCTTCTCTATTTCAATTATATCGATTTACAAAACAGCACTATAGAATTAGATGGGTTTTTCTGCTTTTTTTAAGTTTGATTATTTTTGAAAAAAAAATTACCCTAATTCCTTTTTTAAATTCTTTTTTCTACAAAAGAAGAACAATAAATACCAAAAATTTAGACCAAATTACTTTAGTTTCTAAAACTAATAATTTAGCGACAAAATCAATTGATGTTTTGATACCAACTATTGGAAGAAAAAAATATTTGCATGATGTATTGAAAAAACTAGCTTCTCAAACTCATCTTCCAAATAATGTTATCATCATTGAGCAAAATCCAGTTGAAAATTCAGTTTCAGAATTAGAATATATCAACGAGAATTGGCCTTTTACTATAAAACATCATTTTATACACCAAACTGGTGCTTGTAATGCTAGAAATATTGGGCTTCAACTAATTGAAAGTGAATTTGTTTTTATGGCGGATGATGATATTGATTTTGACAATACCTTACTTGAAAATGCTATTTCGATTTTTGAAAAAATGAATTTTGATGCTTTTTTAGTCGCTTGCCATCTTCAATCACAAGTAATTAAAGTAGAATCTCCAAAACAGTTTGCCGTTTTTGGTGCTGGACATGCTTTTGTAAAATCAAGTTGTTTGAAAGATATAAAATTTAATACTTCCTACGAATTTGGATTTGGCGAAGACAACGATTTTGGAATGCAACTCAGAAATAAAGGTTATGACATTCACTACATTTCCGATTTTAAGATTTTACATCTAAAAGCACCGATTGGTGGTTTTAGAGTAAAACCAAAACGACTTTGGAGTGATGATGTTATTCAGTCAAAACCATCGCCAACAGTTATGTTGTTTAGAATTCTTCATTGTTCAAAAGAACAAAACTCTAGTTATAAATTAACTTTGTTTATTAAAAATTTTGATAAAAGTTTTTTTTTAAATCCTTTTAAATACATATCATTGTTTACCAAAAGATGGAATAGAAGTTTATATTGGGCAAATATTTTAAAAAATAAATAATGAATTTTACATTAATAATATGCACTTATATGCGACCTGAAGCGTTGTGTAAATTATTATTATCTGTTAATAAACAAACTGTATTACCTTTTGAAATTTTGATTATTGATGGTTCATTAAATAGTGAAACCTTTGCAATGCTAAAAGAGAATAGCTTTAACAACATACATTATTATTTAGTCAGTAAGTTTGATAGAGGTTTAACAAAACAGAGAAATTTCGGTATCAAAAAGACTTCTAAAGACAGTGAAATAGTTTGTTTTCTTGATGATGACACTATTTTAGAACCAAATTATTTTGAAGAGATTTTAAAAACATATTCCATTTATCCTGATGCATTAGGTGTTGGTGGATATATCAATAATGAAGTAATTTGGAAAAAAAATTCTACTGATTATAAACCAAAAAGCAACGAATATTTATATGATGGTTGGATAAGAAATGAAAGCAGCCGATTTATAATTAGGAAAAAGCTAAAACTTGATGCTGATAGAAATCCTGGTTGTCATCCTTCATTTTCTCATGGAAGAAGTATTAGTTTTTTACCGCCATCGGGAAGAATTTATGATGTTGAACAGTTAATGGGTGGTGTTTCTTCTTTTAAAAAATCGGTGTTTCAAACCTTTCAATTTTCAACTTATTTCGAAGGATATGGATTGTATGAAGATGCTGATTTTACATTAAGAGTTTCAAAAACAGGGAAACTTTATGTAAACACAAATGCTCAACTAGGTCATTTTCACGATTCAGCAGGAAGACCAAATAAATATAATTATGGAAAGATGGTTGTTAGAAATGGTTGGTATGTTTGGCGTGTTAAATATCCAAAACCAAGTTTAAATGATAAATTTAAATGGCATTCGATAACTTTATTATTGACATTCATCAGATTTAGCAATATATTTACAACCAATAAAAAACAAGAAGCTTTTACTGAATTTATAGGGAGAACAGTAGGATGGTTTTCTTTATTTAGCAACAAACCAAAATAGAAATGAGAACGCAAGAGGAAATAATTGAGATTAACAAAAAACAAAAAGAGTTTTATAACCACAAAAAGAAAAATCTTCCAACAAGAATTTGGTCTTTCGTTCGTGAAAAAACATTAAAAAAAATCAGAAAGGACATTGGTGTTCTCAACCAATCGTATGATTTACATAAAGTTTGGTTTGGAGATGTTTCAAATAAAAAAGTACTCGATTTAGGTTGTTTTGCTGGAAATTATTGGAGTTTATATTTAGCAGAAAATAGCAAGCAATATATTGGTTTAGATTTAAGTGATTTAGCTATCGAAAAATTAAATAAAAGAATTGATAAATTTCCAAATGCAAAAGCTGTAGCTGCTGACTTTTTATCTGCTGACTTTGCCGAAAAAGACTTTGACATTATTTATGCTTATGGAGTTTTGCATCACTTTCAAAATCCAGATGTATTAATTGCTAAGCTAAACGAAAAATTAGCTCCAAACGGAACTATTATTAGTTATGATCCATTGGAGACAAGTTTGCCAATAAAATTTATAAGAGTTTTGTATAGACCATTTCAATCAGACAAAGATTGGGAATGGCCATTTTCTAGAAAAACATATTATAAGTTTCACAATACTTTTAAAGTTATCGAAAGACATGGTGTTTTAGGTCAAGCTAAATGGTATTTTTTGATAAACTTATTGCCAATTTCAGATGAAAAAAAGCAAGCAATTGGGAAAAAATGGCATAAAAAAGATTGGGATTTATCAGCAACTTCGGATAGTCATTTATTTAAATGTATGCAATTGACTATGTTAATGCAGAAAAAGTAATTTAAAAAAACTTAATGACTGTTGTTCAATTAATAGTATCCGATTATAAAAAACACAAAAAATATGGTGCTAATTTTTTAGTAATACTATTTTTTACACAAGGATTTTGGGCAACTTTTCAATACCGAATTGCTAATTATTTTCACAGAAAAATAAGACTGCAACCATTTAGAGTAATTTTTTTGTACCCAATGTTTTTTTGGCAAAAATTAATTGAAATTTTCGCTGGAATTTCTATTCCATCATCAGCCCAAATAGGACATTCTTTTTATGTAGCACATTTTGGTGGAATAATTTTAAATTCGAATGTCATAATTGGCAATAATTGCAATATTTCTCAAGGAGTTTCAATTGGCGTTTCAGGATTAGGAGAATTTAGAGGTGTTCCAATAATTGGCGACAATGTTTTTATTGGTTCTAATAGCATAGTTGCAGGTAAAATTACAGTTGGAAATAATGCTTTAATTGGTTCATGTTCTTTGGTAACTTCAAATGTTGAAGAAAACGCTGTTATGCTCGGTGTTCCAGCTATAAAAATTTCTGAAAAGAGTTCAAAAGGATATATTTAATGAGATTAGTTATACTATCAAATGCACCATTAATTAAAAAGCAAGAGGATTATTTTGCTTATAGTCCTTATGTAAAAGAGATTGAGTATTGGATGAAACATTCAGACGAAACTGTTTTTGTTTGTGCTGTTTTACCTGAATATAAAAATCTTTTAATTGAAAAAATAAATTCCAAAATTGCAGATGTTGTTCCTCTTAAGGATTTTAATTTAACAACATTAAAAAAATCTTTTTTCGCTTTTTTCTATTCGTTTTATAATTGTTTTATAATTTACAAAGCATTCAAAAAAGCTGATCACATCCATTTGCGTTGCCCTGGAAATATTGGATTGTTGGGTTGTTTAGTTCAAATTTTATTTCCAAAAAAAATAAAAACTGCTAAATACGCAGGAAATTGGGCTCCAAATTCCAATCAGCCATTAACATATCGAATTCAAAAATGGATTTTAAATAATACTTTTTTGACCAAAAACATGAAAGTGTTAGTCTATGGTGAATGGGATGGAAGTTCAAAAAATATAAAACCTTTTTTTACAGCAACTTATAAAGAAATTGATAAATCCAATGTCGTTCCAAGAGATTTTTCAAATGCAATAAAGTTTTTATTTATAGGAACATTATCGCCAGGAAAAAGGCCATTATATGCTATACAACTCATCGAAAATATAAGAAAATCAGGGTATAAAGTTGCATTAGATTTATATGGAGAAGGAAGTGAACGACTTGATTTAGAAAACTATATTAAAAATAATTCACTTGAGAATTATATAAATTTAAAAGGAAATCATCCTCAAGAAACAATAAAAAAGGAATTGCAAGAAAATCATTTTGTAGTTTTACCCTCAAAGAGTGAAGGTTGGCCAAAAGTTATAGCTGAAGGAATGTTTTGGGGTTGTTTACCCATTTCGACAGCCATTTCTTGTGTTCCTAATATGTTAAATGGTGAGGAAAGAGGTTTATTACTTTCGCTAGATATTGAAAAAGATACAGAAAAAATTATTCAATTACTTTCAAATAAAAAGCAATATCAATCAATGTCAGAGAAAGCAATGGAATGGTCTAGAAAATATACGTTAGATTATTTTGAAAACGAAATAAAAAAATTACTTCAAGATGAGAATAATTCAAATCATTGATTCCTTAGAAGTTGGTGGAGCAGAAAAAATGTCTGTCAATTATGCTAATGCATTAGTTGATAAAGTTAGCTTTTCAGGTTTAATTGCCACAAGAAGAGAAGGATATTTAAAGGAACTTATTGATAAAAAAGTCAATTATCTTTTTCTTGATAGAAAGAAAAGATTTGATATTGAAGCAGTTTTACGATTGAAAGAATACTGTGTTACTAACAAGGTTGAATTTGTTCAATCACATAGTAGTTCTTATTTTATTGCTTTTATGTTAAAACTTATTTATCCGAAAATTAAAATCATTTGGCATGACCATAATGGGTTAAGTGAATTTTTAGGAAAAAGAAATACCTATGCCGTTAAAATGGCTTCCATTTTATTTAAAGGAGTAATAGCAGTAAATTATCAATTGAAAAATTGGGCTGAAAGAGATTTGTTTTGCAAGAACGTAACTTATTTGCCAAATTTCACCAAGTTTGATCAAGATATAGTTCATGAAACAAATTTAAGTGGAATTCCTGGAAAGCGAATATTGTGTTTAGCAAATTTACGTCATCAAAAAAATCATTTTTTATTATTAGAAATCGCAGAAAAATTTAAATCCACTTATCCTGATTGGACGTTTCATTTAGTAGGTAAATGTTTTGAAGATCAATATTCTAAAGATGTCAGGGAAATGCATATTCAAAAAAATCTTCAAGAAACTGTTTTTATTTATGGAACTAGAAAAGATACAGAAAACATAATAAATCAATCTGACATTGCTATTTTGACTTCAAATTCAGAAGGATTGCCAGTTGCTTTATTAGAATATGGATTGTGTAAAAAACCAGTTGTTTCAACCAGTGTTGGTGAAATACCATTAATTATAGAGAATGGTGTAAATGGGTTTACTGTTCCTGTAAATGATAAAGATAGTTTTTTCAATATTCTTGAAAAATTGGTTAATGATAAAATTTTTAGAGATAAGCTCGGTGAAAACTTAAATAAAACTATTAACGAAAATAATTCTGAAGAAGCAATTGTTAATAGATATATAAGTTGGTTAAAAACAATATAAATTACAATGAAAGATAGAGATTATATACTTTTAATTATAATGCATGCTTTATTAGGCATTCTAATTTATTTATTTCCATTTCTATCAAAAATTTATGCAGTAGCAATTATAGTTTTTGGATTTTTATATGTTTTGAAAACACAGAATAAAAGTAACAATGTTCTTTTAGTTGCAGGTTATGTTGTTGGTAGTGAGGTTTTTTTAAGAATGACACAAGGAAGTTTTTTTTATGAGTTCTCAAAGTATGGGGTTATGTTTTTCTTGCTTTTAGGAATGTATTATAGAGGGTTTTCTAAAAATGCACTACCAATGTGGATATACTTATTACTCCTTGTTCCAGGAGTTATAATTGCCACTGAAACACTTAATCTTACTACTGATATCAGAAAAGCTATTCTCTTTAATATTTCTGGACCTCTTTGTCTTGGTGTTGCAGGTATATATTGTTATAACAGAAAAATTTTATTCACCGATATTAATAAAATATTACTTTTTATTGGTTTACCAATTATATCAAATACTGTATATCTAATTTTAGTAACACCAGATTTAAAAGAAGTTCTAGTAGGAACAGGATCAAATCCATTAACCTCTGGAGGTTTTGGACCTAATCAAGTTGCTACTGTCTTTGGATTAGGAATGTTTGTTTTCTTTTCAAGATTGTTGTTTGAATCGAAATCTAAACTTATTATGATTGTTAATATGATAATTGTATTCAATATTTCATATCGCGGATTATTGACATTTTCAAGAGGAGGAATGATTACAGGATTTTTTATGATAATCATATTACTATTAATCATTTACATTAAAACTAATTCTGCTGTGAAAAGTAAATTAAACTTAATGTTTATTTTTTTATCCATAATAATGTTAGTAACATGGTTATATGCTTCTAATGAAACGGAAGGTCTTATTGAGAAACGATATGCCAATCAAGATGCGAGTGGAAGAACTAAAGAAAGTCAATTGTCTGGTCGAGAAGATATTTATAAATCTGAAGTTAATGCATTTCTCGCAAGTCCTGTTTTTGGTGTTGGAGTAGCAAAAGGAGTAGAAATTAGAGAGGCAGAAACAGGTGGTCTTATTATTGCTTCTCATAATGAAATTACAAGGATGCTTGCAGAACATGGTATTTTGGGGATTTTTGCTTTAATGATTTTATTTATAACTCCAATGTTTTTGTATATATCTAACAGAGAACATTTATTTTTATTTTGTTTTATTTTATTTTGGATTTTAACAATAAATCATGCCGCAATGAGAATAGCAGCTCCAGCTTTTATTTACTCACTTTCGCTATTAAAAGTCAAAATGTATGAAGACGATACTATACATAGGGAACAAACTGTCTAGCCATGGTAATACTTCTACTTTAATAGAATCACTAGGAAAATATCTCGAAAGTGAAAATTATAAAGTTTATTACACGTCATCACAGAAAAATAAGGTTTTAAGACTTCTTGATATGACTTTATGTACTCTAAAATATGCAAAAAAAACAGACTATGTTTTAATTGATACTTACAGTACAACTAATTTTTGGTATGCTTTTGTGACAAGTCAAATATGTAGAATGTTTTCAGCTAAATACATACCAATTCTTCATGGAGGAATGCTGCCATCAAGAATTAAACGAAGTAAAACAATTTCTAAGATGATTTTTAAAAATTCTTATGTAAATATTGCACCTTCAGGATATTTATTAAATGCATTTTTATCGAGTGGATTTGAAAATACTAAATTAATTTCTAATTCAATTCAGTCAGAAAAATTTCCGTATCAATCTAGAAATTTTGATTTTCCGAGATTATTTTGGCTGAGGTCATTTTCTAAAATTTATAATCCAATATTAGCTGCTAAAGTGTTTCTAAAGATTAAAGAAAAATTTCCTCAAGCGGCACTTTGTATGGTTGGACCCAAAAAAGATGATAGTTATGAGGAAACTAAGAATTTTTCCGAAAAGAATAACTTAAATATTGAGTTTAAAGGAAAACTTTCAAAAAAACAATGGATTTCGGTATCCAATTACTATAATGTTTTTTTAAATACTACTCATTATGACAATACACCATTAAGCGTTATTGAAATTATGGCTTTGGGCTTGCCAATAGTTTCTACAAATGTTGGTGGAATACCATATTTGTTAGACCATAATTTTAATGCATTGTTAGTTAATGATAATGATTTAGAAACAATGGTTTCAGAAATTGAGAGGATATTTACTGAAAAGGATTTGACTGAAAAATTGATTTCCAATGCCCAAAATACTGTTAAAAAATTCGATTGGAAAATTGTAAAAAACCAATGGATTGAATTACTACAATAATTAACAATATTTAGTAACTTGCAACTTCAAAAAAAATTCATGAATAAATATAAAGATATACACTTTGAAGTTTCAGAAAGGAAAATTCTGCTTAGAATTTTTGATGTGATTTCTGTGCTTCTTTCTTTGTATTTGGTAGGCGTAATTTTTCATTTTGATTATTTTAATATTTCTGCAACCAATTATTATTGGACAATTGTTTTAACTATTTATTTGTTGGCTATTGGTTCTGTTTTTGAAATGTATAATTTGCAAGTGGCTAGTAGTCAGTTTCAGATAATAAAAAGTATAATTTTGACATCATCAACAACTGTGCTTTTATATCTTTTAACACCTTTTTATACTCCAGTTTTACCGTCAAATCGTGTTCAGATTTTAATTTTCTTTTTTGCCATTTTTGGTGCCTTGTTTTTATGGAGAATTACTTATGTTCGTTTTTTTGCTTCCAATAGATTTGTTAAAAAAGTAATTTTAATTTGTGATCAAGACCAAGCGGAAGAACTAATTAATGGATTGGTTTCCGTTGATCCACATTATAGAGTTTTGGGTTTTGTAAATTCGGATAGTAATGCAAAACAGAACGATAGTTTTACTATTAATAACATACCAATTGACCAATTAGAGAAATTTGTAAATAAAAATTCAGTTTCAGAAATAGTAGTTGCTTCTCAAAAAACTGATGGAATTACCGTTAAGCTCTACAACCAATTAATTAATCTTTTAGAAAACGGTTACATTATTCGGGAATATACCCAAGTTTATGAATCAATAACTCAAAGGATTCCGGTTCAATACGTTTCAAGAGATTTTTATAGATATTTCCCGTTTAGCAGAAGTAATCAAAACCATTTTTATCTAATAATCGTTAGATTGCTCGAAATAATTATTTCACTAATAGGAATTAGTTTTGGAATACTAATGTTACCACTCATTTTACTTGGAAATTTGATAGGAAATAGAGGTGAATTGTTTTATACTCAAAAACGAGTAGGTAAAAATGGTGAAGTTTTTAAAATCGTTAAGTTTAGAACGATGATTAAAAATGCAGAAAAAAACGGAGCTGTTTTTGCTAAAACTAATGATGTTAGAATTACACCTTTTGGAAAGTTTTTGAGAAAATCACGATTGGATGAATTCCCTCAATTTATTAATATTCTAAAAGGTGATATGGCAGTTATTGGACCGAGACCAGAAAGACCAGTTTTTGTGAAAGAAATTGCCGATGTGATGCCTTTTTACGAAACGCGACATGTTGTGAAACCAGGGTTAACAGGTTGGGCACAAGTGAATTATTCTTATGGAGCAACAATTGATGATAGTTTGATTAAACTTCAATATGATTTATATTATATCAAGCACAGGAGTCTTTTTCTTGATTTTAATATATTGTTTAAAACCTTTAGTACCGTTTTATTTTACAGAGGACAATAATTTAGACGGAACATAACCATTTAATTTTAATAGAATATAAAATCCAGTTATGATGAATGGTAACATTATCATTAAATGTGGTTTTGTTATCATAAAACCGGTGTAAATAACCAATAAAATCAAACTTAAATTACATAGTATTTTAAAAGATTTATTCTTTGCAAATGGTAAAATCAAAAATAACGGACTAAATAAGAGTGTATTATAATTCCAAAGAATTTCTTGATGTTCAGAGTAAAATCCAACTAAACCGAGGAAAACACCCAAAAGTCCGCAAACAAATAAATAGCTTAAAAATAAAATTCGTTTATTGATTACAATTACAAGTAGGAGCAAAGCTATTATTAAATAAATGCTGTTAAGAAAAGAAAAAGAAGCTGGTTTTTCTGTTCCTTTTACAATGATTTTTTTTTCAGAAACCAATGATTTTCCATCGATTTTAGCTTTATCTAAACTATTTAAAAGTTCAATAGGAAGAAATAATTTTTCAGCTTTCGCATCTGTTTTTATACCAAAAATCACATTAATTCCGAGCTTATACCAAAAATAATCTTCAAAATAAGGATACAAAACTTCTCGGTAACTTATTGATTTATCATCTACTTTTTCAAGAATTTTACCATCAAATAAACTATTGATTTTGTCAGTAACCATTGTGGTACAGTTTCTATCAATAAATTTATAGGTATAATATTTTTCAGTTGAATATAATGAAGCATTTAATGTTTCAAAGAGTTCTTGTTTTTTGTTCAAAGATAAATTTAGCGTTTGCTCAATTACTTCTCTTTCATCCAATTGGTATTCAAAAATAAAATCTTCAAACGAAGTAACGTTCATAAAATATTGCAAATCACCTTTTACAAATTTTAAGTAAAAATTCTCCGTTCTAAAATCGAAAGCACCATAATTGTAAACAA
>DAOLYL010000002.1:0-23447 GCA_035425765.1 Flavobacterium sp.
GCTTTCATTCCTGATGGAAATTTCACTGGATCGGGAACTAAATCTCCGTTTTTATCACGCTCTCTGGTCATCCAACCATCGTCTAAAACGATATACGTATAACCAGCATCTTTCATGCCCGAAGCAACCATAATATCGGCAGTTTCTTTGACTAATTTTTCGTCAATATGCGTTTCAAAAGTGTTCCAAGAATTCCAACCCATTGGCGGTGTATTTGCCAATCCTTCAAATTTTCCGGTTTCTTGTTTGTGTGTATTTCCTTGACTAAAAGCAATGATTGAAAAGGTAAACATTAGTAGTGTTGTTGCGATTTTTTTCATAATTTATTTTGAAGCTTTAATTTTTATTTCTGATTTTTTTAATCCGTTTGATATTGCAGTAAGCGTAATTTCACCTTCTTCGCCAGTGGTTTGAACAATAACTTGAGCCAATCCGTTAAATAATTTTCGTTTATAATTTTCGGCTGTTGTTGTCACTTGAATTGTGCCCGGATTTTGATTTACAACATCCCAACGATATGCTTTTATTAATGGTGTTGTCACAAATGTAATTGTGTTTTTACCCGATTTTAAATTTGATTTATCTAAGATAAATGTGTCTCCGTTTTTGTTTTCGGGAAGATTATTTGCAATTAATTTTCCGTTGATGTAAATGGATTGTTTTTTGCCAATTGAATTGTAAAACAAATTAATTTCACTTTCGTTAAAATTTTCGTCAAGTTCAAAATTGGTTTTGTAAACAACTGCATTCGATTTTTTTTCAAATGCTTCGTCGCGATCATCAGTGAACGCTTTTTGCCAATTTGAAAAATCATTTATTTTCGAAATTTCATCGGTAGAATTAAAATCATCAATTATTTTTTCTTTCAGATTTTCAAGGTTTAAAACCGTTATTTTGTCTAAAAATTTATCTGCTTCAAGCGAAGTTGGATTTCCGTTTCCAACACCTATAATTTTGGCTGGACCAGAAATTGAAAACGTAATTTCATTATCGGAAATTGGCACATGCAAACCTGATTTGTCTTTTACATCAACCGTAATCATGGCAACATCATCGTTTTTGACATTCAAAATTAATTTGTCGCTTTCCAGATGAATAGCTTCTGAATTTCCAGTGGTTTTTACAGTTTTAGATAGTAGTTTTTTACCATTTTTATACCCAATCGCTTCTAAAGTTCCAGGTTTATAGATAACATTCCATTCCAGATGACCGTTGATTTCCATTTTCTTTTTGCCTAAACTTTTTTTGTTTAAAAAAAGTTCTACTTCATCGCAATTACTGTAAGCCCAAACGTTGATGGTTTCATTTTCTTTTCCGGACCAATTCCAATGAGGCAAAAGGTGTAAAACAGGTTCGTTTTGCCACCACGATTTTAAATACCAAGCCGTGTCTTTATAAAATCCGCATTGGTCAACCATTCCAAAATAAGTTCCAATTGACGGCCAATCATAAGGCGTTGGTTCGCCTCGATAATCAAAGCCAGTCCAAATGAATATTCCAGCTAAATAATTTCGTGTTGCGTAATGTTTCCATCCATCTTCAATGCTTATAAAATTAGAATTTGGCGCTTTGTCATAAGCCGGAATTATATGTTTTTGATCATCACGAAAATAAGCACCACGAGTTGCGTTTGTACTGCCTTCTTCGGTTCCCCAAATGGATTGATTTGGAAATAATTCGTGTTGTTTATCGGTACTTTTATTGGCGATGTAATTTATTCCGAGTAAATCCATAACGGTTGTAATTCCGTTACTACCAATTCCTCCAGAAAAAGCTGCGGTTGCTGGTCGAGTTTCGTCTAATGATTTGACGTAAGCTTGCATTGTAGTTGCAATTCGTGCTCCAATTTCGTCATTTTCAATTCCCCATTCTTCGTTACCGATGCTCCAACTTATAATACTTGGATGATTTCTGTCGCGTTCAATTAATTTTTTAACATCGCTTAAATGCGTTTGTGTAATTCCCATTAATCGATTTTCGTCAATAACTAAAATCCCTAATCGGTCGCAAGCATCTAATAATTCTGGTGTTGGCGGATTGTGAGCGCAACGATAAGCATTGCTTCCAAATGATTTTAAGATTTTCAATCTGTATTCTTGAAGCGCATCGGGAATTGCGGCTCCAACTCCAGCGTGATCTTGATGGTTATTTGAACCTTTTATTTTTATGTTTTTCCCATTTAGAAAAAATCCTTCATTGGCATCAAAACGAATGGTTCTTATTCCGAAAGTGGTTTGATAAGTATCAACAATTTCATTATTATGAATTATTGAAGTTGTCATTTTGTACAAATATGGATTTTCTAGCGACCATAAAATTGGTTTTTCTACAGTAATATTTACATTATAATCTGATGAAATCAATGCGTTTAAATTGCAATTTTCTGTCGATTTTTCGGTTACTTTTTCTCCATTTGCATCAAAAATGGTTTGAATTATTTTAAATGATTTTGACGTTTTAGCATCGTTATTTACTGTTGTTAAAACGTTTAATATAGCCGTTTCGTTATTGACTTCTGACTTAATAAAAGTTCCGTTTGTGGCAACATGAAGTTCATTCGTTTTATTGAGCCAAACATGACGATAAATTCCTGCACCTTCATAAAACCAACCTTCTTCCAGAGTTGCATCAACTCGAACTGCAATTGTATTTTCTCCGTTATGATTAATGTAATCGGAAATGTCGTATTCAAATCCTAAATAGCCACTTTGCTGATTACCGAGATAATGTCCGTTGAACCAAACTATTGAATTTCTGTAAATTCCATCAAAAGCTAGACTGATTTTTTTACCAAAATCATCTTTAGAAATGGTTATTTTTTTGCGATACCAACCAATACTTGCTTCCGAAAAATTTCTTCCGATGGCTTTAAATCCGTGACTGAAACTTCCGTTTTTATCAAAAGGTTGTTCTACAGCCCAATCGTGTGGTAAATCTAAATTTCGCCATGAACGATCATCAAAAGTTGGTTTTGCTGCACCATCGCCAAAAGCGGCTTTAGACAAATAAGAGAAATAAGCGGTTGCGGTATTGAAATCTTTTTTTGTATCTGATGGATGACCAAATGCAAATTTCCAATTTTTATCAATAGAAATCTTCTCTCTAACTGAAGTGTTATTTGGCTGAGCAAATAATCCTGTAGCAATTAGATACACTTTAATGAAAAGTAGAATTTTAATTTTTTTAATAATCATATTCTATAATAAGAAGAAACCCTGATTTTTGTTCTCAGGGTTTCTGCAAAAAAATTATAACCAAAACTCAATTTTTATTTTAATCTACTGTGAAAGATATATTATCAAAATAATAGGTATTTGCTGTTCCCGTAAATTCTTGAAACGACATGTTTTGAATAGCTGCAGGATTACCTAACTGCGCCCAAGTATATTTGTATTCTTTCCACTGGGTTGTTGTATTAAATAATCGAGTTTCACCCCAATCTCCGTTGAATACAAATTTTAATTTTCCATCAGCATCAGATCTTGCGTAAAATTTAATTCCAGTATATCCTGAAAGTTGATCATTCCATGCCCAATTTCCTTGAATATTTCCCCAACCATCCATTGCTTTTTTAATGTAGGTTGTTCCTTGTGCAGCTTTAGACAAATCAGCTACGTATTCGTGATTATTCCACGATTCGATTGTCCAAGGACTATAGAAAACGTCATCAAAGAAAGCTGTTCCAACGGCTGTTCCATATTGTGTAGTCCCAGAAATTGTTGTTACCGCTATTTTTTTAAATTGAGAACCTGCAGGTAGAGTTGCATGAATTTCAGTCAATGTACTTGATATAATTGTTGCCGTAGCATCATCTCCAACATTTACAATTGGATCAAGGAAGAAATTACCATAGATTGTTATTTCGCCACCATCAGGAGTATTAATTGGATTGAAACTATGCACAACTGGCGATGGTGGAGCAACTACAAAATCAAAAGTTGCTGTTCCATAAAGTGTTTCAACTCTTAATTCGTTAGAAGCATTTGCATATGGTGTATTTAAATCAATCGTTACAAAAATTGCTTTATCAGTAACTAAAGTTGGATTGAAATAGGTATCAGTATCATTAAAGTAAATTTTCTGAACAGTAGAAAATCCAGAACCTTGAATGATATACATGTTATTTGCATATCCAATTGTGATTGGTGTTAAATCGATAGCGTTTCCATCTTCATCAACAGAAGCGCTTACGCTTTCAATAACTGGAGCTTTTTTTGAAGACGAAGAGCTTTCGTCGTCAGAACAAGAAATAAAACTAGATACTATTGATGTGAATAGTAAAAAGTGGAATAAATGTTTCATTTTAAAATTTTTCATAATAGCTTTTTTTTAATTAAAATCGTAAGGAACTGGTGGCTCCAATAATTTTGGGTTTTTTGCCACATCGTTATCTGGATAAGGCAATAAGAAATCACCTTCTTCTGGAGTAAAATATTCAGCCGACAATCTATTTCCTCTATTTTGTGCTGCCATAATTGCTGTTGCTTGAGCTCTTGGAAGTCTTCCTAAATCAAACCAATAATCACCTTCAAAAGCTAATTCAAGTCTTCTTTCTTTGAAAATATCATCAAAAGTAATTGAGGTAAGAGAAGTTAATCCTGCTCTATTTCTTACTGCATTAATAGAAGCTAATGCTCCAGCATCGGAAGTACTTCCAGCTCCAGCAAGAGTTGCTTCTGCATGAATAAGCAATAATTCTGCATAACGCATTATGTATGTTACATTATCCATCATTGCCCAATTATCTGCTGGACCTGTTGAACCACCGTTTACAATACCTATACAATATTTTTTAATTCCTGAACCAGCATTTTGTCCACCGATTTGATCAGCAGCAGGAACAACTAAAGTACCAAAAGTTGAATTAGGTAAAGCAACCTTAATATCTGGATATGTATCTCCAGGCAACATTATTGTTGCTTTTCTTCTTAAATCTCCTAGTTCAAAAGCTGCCATTAAATCTTGAGATGGAGCAAAAACACCACCATAAGAAGCATTTGAAGTAGAGACATTTCCTGTGCTTATACCAAATTGTGTATTACAGTTATTTGCAGAACCATATTTCCCATCACCTTTCCATTGAAGAGCAAAAATCGATTCTTCATTATTATTGTTTGAGAATGTAAACAAATCGTAAAACGATTTTGAAGGCAAAGATGGTCCACCATATAATTTAAATTCACCACTATTGATTACATCTTCTGCCATTTGTTTAGCTTCAGGATATTTTTTTTCATATAAATAAACTTTAGCTAACAAAGATTTTGCAGATCCTTTAGAAATTCTTCCATTCTCAGCATAGTTTGTACCTCTATTTTTTTCATATAGTTTATCAATTGCAGCTAAGTAATCTCTTTCGATTAGAGTGTAAATATCCTCTATTCTATTAGTGTTTATGATTGGGTTTTCAACATAATCTAAATTATTTTCAATTATTGGAACTGCACCCCAAAGTCTAACTAAATAAAAATAAGCTGTAGCTCTCATGAAATGCGCTTGCCCAATTGTATTTTGTAATACGTCTTCATCAACTGCAGGACCAACTCTTGAAGGCAAGAAGTTTATAATAGCATTAGCTTGAGCAATATTTGCCCACATTGCGCTCCATCCGTTTACTAATTCTGTATCACTTCCGTTAATTGCAAAAGTTCTCATTGCATTTACGTCTGGCGAACCAGTGTACATATTTCCTGAACCTACCTCAGAAACTGCCCACATGAATTTGTTTTCAAATTGAAACCAAGTTCTACTATACATTCCGTTTGTAGCACTTGCAACTTGCTCGTTAGAACTGTAATAAGCATCTAAACTTATTGCGTCTTCTGGTGGTCTGTTTGTAAACTCATCTTGACAAGCAGCAAGTGTCAAAAATACAGTTGCTATTAAAAACAACTTGTAACCATTAATAATATTTTTCATTTTCATATTTTTTTTAAAATTCTACGTTTACTCCTAGTGAAAAAGTTCTTGGTGTTGGGTATCTTCCATTATCAATTCCAGATAAAAGCGGATTTTGATTGAAAGAACCAATTTCAGGATCATATCCAGAATAATTAGTAAAAGTATATAAGTTTTGAACACTTCCATAAACCCTAACTCTTGACATTTTAACTTTTGAAATTATACTTTGTGGCAAATTATATCCAAAAGTTACATTTTGAATTCTAACATAAGATCCATCTTCAACATATCTGTCTGAAATATTGTAGTTTGTATTATTCTCAATGTTTATTGGTCTTGGAATGTTTGTATCTGTATTAGTTGGCGTCCAGAAATCTAATGCTTCAACTAATTGGTTTTGACCTAGCATAGAGTTAGCAGTTCCACTTCTTTGAGTTAAATTCAATATGTCATTTCCAGAAGAACCTTGTAAGAAAATAGATAAATCAAAGTCTTTGTATTTGAAATTATTCGTAAATCCAAAAGTAAAATCTGGATGAGGATTACCAATAAAAGTTCTGTCGTCAGCATCAACAGCTCCATCGCCATTAACATCTTTATATTTAACATCTCCAAGGTAAGTTTGCCCTGGTGCAGTACCAACAGTTTGCCCAAATTGAAGTGGCGCAGCATTTAATTCTGTTAAGTCATTAAATATACCATCTGTTTGATATCCGTAAAACAAACCTATAGCACTTCCAACTACAGTATTAGTTGCAACAACTGGTAGATATCCATTAGTATTTACTTGTTCAAATAAATTTAATCCGCTTTGAATACTTGTTAATTCGTTTTTATAGTGTGAAAACACTAAAGTTGAACTCCATGTAAAATCATTAGAACCTTTTGTGTTATAACCTAAAGTTAAGTCGTAACCTCTGTTTTCCATTTCTCCAAGATTAGAGTATGGAGCAGAAATTCCACCATATTGTCCACCGCCACCAGTTAAATATAAAGGAAGTGGAACTTGGAATAAAAATCCTTTAGATACTTTTTTGTATAAATCTAAACTAAAAGACAATCTAGAATCTAACACAGTAAAATCTAAACCAAAATTAGTTTGATTTAAAGATTCCCAAGTTAAAGCAGGATTTGGGAAGTTGCCTGGTAAAAAACCTAAACCTAAAGCAGAGCTTTGTTCTCCTAAAATTGCGCTATAAGCATTATTTGGGATTTGTTGATTTCCTGTTTCTCCATACCCAAGTCTGAATTTAATATTGTCTATATATTTACGTGTGCTTTCCATGAAACTTTCGTTTGATAATTTCCATGAAGCAGAGACTCCACCAAAAATTCCTTTTTGATTATCCGTAGTTGGATCAAATTTTGAAGATATGTCTTGTCTAATTGATGCAGAAAGACTGTATTTGTTATCAAAATCATATATAAAACGCCCAAAAAGTGATTGAATTGATTGACTACCTTTATAACCCGTTACTGTTCTATTATCAGCATCTGCAAGATTTAATCCATAAATATCATTAGTTTGTAAACCTTCAGCAGTTGCAACAATTCCTTCCCAATGACTATCATTAGCTTCTTGACCTGCAAGTAATGTGAATTTATGCTTGTTGAATCCAAAATCATAAGTCAACAAGTTTTTAATGTTTGTAGAATACCAATTTTGTCTTCTTTCAATTAAATCTGCAGTAAGATTTTTTTGCGTTCCTCTATCATAAGAAGGAGCAAATTCTGTGTTTTCTGAAAACTCAGTATTAGCACCAAATTCTACTCTATATTTTAAACCTTTAGCCAAATTAGCTTCTGCATAAATGTTTCCAAGAAAGTTTTTTCTAACTAACTTATTGTCTTTTGTCAACGCTTCAGCAACTGGATTAAAGTAAGTTACAAAATTTGAACCAACTGGCGGAGCAGCATAAGAACCATCGGCATTTCTAACAGGAATATCTGGAGCTTGTAAAAGTGTATTAGATATTAGACCTCCAAAACTTTGATTGATTGTAATTCTTTCGTTAGTAACACCAGCATTTAGGTTAGCTCCAACTTTCAACCAATCTTTAACTTTTGAGTCTAGATTTAAACGCATCGTATATCTTTTCATCCCAGAACCCAACAAAATTCCTTCTTGGTCTAAAAATCCACCAGACATATAATAGTTAGTTCCTTCTTTTGCTCCAGAGAACGAAATTTGATGACTCTTTGCCATTGCAGTTCTATAAACAGCATCTTGCCAATCAGTTCCTGAACCCAATAATTCTGGATGTGCAAATTCTGGCCTTGGCTGTGTTCCAAAAAGCGATGCTAGTTGATTTTGATGAGTTGCAAATTGTCTTAAATCTAAAACATCTAACTCATTATATATAGTTTGCATAGAAGTAAATCCTTCATAGGTAACTTTACCAGTTCCTTTTTTTCCAGATTTTGTTGTGATGATGATAACACCATTTGCACCTCTAGAACCATAAATTGCAGTAGCTGATGCATCTTTTAAAATATCGATAGACTCAACATCATTTGGATTTATAGTTGACAACGGACTTACTGCGTTATTACCGCTTCCGCCATTCGAAGAAAAATCATTTCCAGAAATTGGCCTTCCACTCGTCGCTTTACCAGTTGCATCACCAGATACTGGAACTCCGTCAATTATATATAATGGCTCATTTGTTCCACTAATTGAAGTTGTACCTCTTACTCTAATTGACACAGCTCCACCAGGTTGTCCAGAATTACTACTTACAGTAACTCCAGCTGCTTTTCCCTGAATCATTTGATCAATATTAACTTGCTTTAAATCCTGTAAATCTTTCGCTTTTACAGAAGATATTGAACTATTAACATCACCTTTCTTTTGTGTTCCATAACCAATTACAACAACCTCATCAAGTGCGTTTGAACTTTCAGACAACTTAATATTGATAGTAGTTTTTGATCCAACAGCAACTTCTTGCGTTGTAAAACCAATAAAACTGAAAACTAAAGTGGAATTAGCAGGAACATCAATTTGATATTTCCCATCAAAATCTGTTGAAACACCATCGTTTGAACCCTTGACAGTAACATTAACTCCAGGAAGTGTTAATCCCTTTGCATCTGAAACAACTCCAGAGACTTTAGTTTGTGCATTTAAAATTGAGACTGAGCTTAAAAGAAATAAAAGCAGAAACTTATATCTCTTACTCCCAAATCGATTGAGAAAAAAAAGTAAATCCCTCATAATTTTTGTTAGTTAGTTAAGATTATTAATAATTTAAAAAATAAACACTAATTTTTCAGTATCGCTAATTTTACTGTTTATTTTTTGACAATAACAAATTTATAGTAGATGTTAAGTATTTGTTAATATTATTTTATCAAATGTTACTATTATTTTCTCTATCGATTTCGTAACTATTTTTATTAAAAATGACAAAATTATATTAACATAAAATCAAGATGAATTTATTTAGGAAGAACTGCTTTACAAAATTCTCTTTATTCCATAAAACTCATCGCGATACTGACTTGGAGTAGTCTTTTTTAAACTTTTAAATATTCTATTGAAATTAGCTATATTATTAAAACCGGTCTTAAAAGCAATTTCTGAAATACTAGAATCTTTCTCTACCAACCATCTTGCAGCATAACCAACTCTAATGTCATTTAAGTAATTCACAAAAGTTTTTCCTGTTCGCTTTTTTATAAATCTATTAAACGAAACCGGACTCATCAATGCTACTTTAGAAACATCGTCTAATGTTATTTTTTCAGAAAAGTTTTTTTGAACATACTCATATATAATCTTCATTTTATCATCGTCTTCAAATTTATCATAATCAACTGTGTAAGTTGATAAAATCCTCTGATTACGAGAATTAGCCATATCTTGAAGAATAGAAATTATTTCTAAAAAATAATCCATTCCGTCTAATCGGGATAGTTTGACAATTCGCTCTGACAACTCATTTGCTGTCTTTTTGGAAAACAAAATTCCGTGTATCGACCTATTAAACATATCTTTTATAGAAGCCATAATCCTTCTTGACAATAAAGAATCTGTAAACAAATCATTATGAAATTGAATAGTTATTTCATGAATTTTTTTGTTTTTGCATTTATTCATTTCCCAACCATGATATAAATTTGGACCAACTAAAACCAATTCTATATCATCAATTTCTTCTATATGATCACCAACAACTCGCTTCACTCCTTTTCCATTTTGAATGAAATTTATTTCATATTCTGGATGATAATGAATTGGAAAATCAAAATTGTCTTTTACCCTATCAAAGACCAAAAAACTGTCTTCCATTGATAATGGCGTAATTTCTCTGTGAATTTTAGTGATATTTTTCATAGATTTAATTAATTTTAATGCAATTATAAGATATAAAAATGATAAAATAATATCACATCAAGTAAATTATCAAAAGTATATTTGAAGAATATTAAATTTTTAGATTGTATTTTTATGAAATTGTAAATTAATTACAATTAAAAATAAGAACTTAATAAAAAAATACCCATTATCAAAAACTGAAATTATTGAATATCAACACCAAATATGATGATAAAAAGCACTTTTTATACACTTTTTTTGTTTAGCATTTGTTCATGCCAATCACAAAAAATTAAATCTAACAAAAAACTTCCTTGTGATAAAGAAGCAACTGTGGAAACAATTAATTTATACAACAATTTGTTTTCTCTACAAGAAAAAGGAATCATGTTTGGTCAACAAGATGCATTAGCTTATGGTGTAAATTGGAAATATGAAGAAGGAAGAAGCGACATAAAAGACGTTACTGGCGATCATCCAGCAATTTATGGTTGGGATTTGGGCGGAACTGAACACAACTCTCCAAATGATATTGACGGCGTTCCATTTGACAAAATGAAAAGATGGATTGGTGAGATTTATGACCGAAATGGCGTTAACACAATCAGTTGGCACATGGACAATCCGTTTACAGGCAAAAATGCTTGGGATATTACGTCAAATTCTTTTGCTTCTATCCTTCCAAATGGCTCAAAACATGAATTATACAAAAAATGGTTAGACAACTCAATTGTCTTTTTTAATTCCATAAAAGGGAAAGACGGCAAAAAAGTTCCGATACTTTTTAGACCTTTTCACGAACTTACAGGAACTTGGTTTTGGTGGTGTCAAAACAATGCAACGCCAGAACAATTCAAAGAAGTTTGGAAATTTACGGTTGAATATTACCAGTCAAAAGGCGTTCATAATTTAATCTACGTTTACAATACTTCTGATTTTAATTCAAAAGAAGAATTTATGAAATATTATCCTGGCGATGACTATGTTGACATGATTAGCTTTGATAAATACCTATATAATGATCCAACAAAAGACAATTCATTTGTAGAAAAATGTCAATTACAGTTTAAAATCATGGATGAAGTTGCCAACGAACGCGGAAAAATTACTGCTTTTGCCGAAACAGGTTACGAACAAATTCCTTATGATAAATTTTGGACAAAAACGCTAATTAACGCCATCGGAAACTATAAAACTTCGTTTGTATTAGCATGGAGAAATCACGGTTGGCAAGAAAGCGAAAACAAAATGCACTATTACGTTCCGTTTAAAGGTCATCCAAACGAAAAAGATTTTGTTGATTTTTACAATCTAGAAAAAACACTATTCCAAAAAGATGTTTCTAAATTGAACTTATACAAATAAAAACTAAAACCTTACCAAAAAGATAATAAATGAGACTTTCAACTATAGATTTAACCATTATCGCGCTCTATTTTTTAATGATGATTGTCATTGGAATTGTGATGAAAAACAAAGCCAAACGAAGCAAAGACAATTACTTAATGGGAGGAAAAAAACTACCTTGGTATATGCTTGGATTAAGCGATGCCAGCGATATGTTTGACATTTCGGGAACGATGCTTTTAGTCAGCATGGCATTTCTTTATGGTTTCAAAAGTGTTTGGATACCTTGGATGTGGCCAGTTTTTAATCAAGTTTTCCTAATGGTTTTCTTGAGCAAATGGCTTCGACGAAGTAACGCCACAACTGGTGCCGAATGGCTTGGAACACGATTTGGATTATCAGATAAAGGCGTAAAACAAAGTCATGCTATTGTTGTGATTTTTGCCTTGATGCTTTGCGTTGGTTATATGGCGTATGCGTTTGTTGGTGTTGGCGAATTTTTAGAAATTTTTATTCCTTATGAAGTTGTAAAAGACGTAGTTCCTTTCCTTGATTACAATCTTGAAAGTTTAGCAATAAATTCTCCAGAATATACTTCGGCTTTAATTGAAGCTAAAAACACAACTGCTCAGTTTTATGGCGTAAGCATTTGTATTATAGCAACATTCTACAGTATTATCGGTGGAATGCACGGAATTGTCTTAGCAGATTTCATCAAATATATGATTATGATTATCTGTTCATTATTTGTTGGAACCATCGCCATGCAACATCTTGCCGAATCGGGAATTATAATTACAGACCAAATGCCATTTGGTTGGGACAATCCTTTATTTGGCAAAGAATTAGGATTAAATTGGGATACCATTTTACCCGAAGCTACCAAAAAACTAGAAAGCGATGGTTACAAATTGTTCTCGGCAATTGTAAGCATGATGTTTTTCTCTGGCGTATTAAAAAGTTTAGCTGGTCCAGCACCAAACTATGATTGTCAAAAAATATTAAGTACAAAATCGCCCGAAGAAGCGAGTAAAATGAGTGGTTTTATCTCTATCATTTTATTACCAATCCGCTATTTCATGGTTATGGGATTGTGCGTTTTAGGAATTTTATTTTTCAAAGATTTAGCACTTTCGCATCATGCTGACGGAATAAATTTTGAAAGCATCATGCCAGCAGTAATCAATAAATACTTGCCAACAGGTTTAGTAGGATTGGTTTTAGCAGGATTCCTTGGTGCGTTTATGAGTAATTTTTCGGGAACTTTAAATGCTGGTCAAGCTTATATTGTAAACGATATTTATCTGAAATATTTCAATCCAAATGCCGAAAGAAAACAAATCATCAACATGGGTTATCTTTCTGGAATTGTGATGGTTATCCTAGGAATTGGTTTAGGTCTTTTGATAAAAGATGTAAACATGATTTTCAATATTATAACCGCTGGTTTATATGGCGGATTTGTTTGTGCCAACGTTCTAAAATGGTATTGGTGGCGATTTAATGCCAATGGATATTTCTATGGAATGCTGTTCGGAATTATCGCAAGTGCAATTCCGCCAGCACTTTCAGTAACAGGAATTACTAATTATTTTGATGGAACTCGAATGCTGTATTTCTTCCCAATTTTCATCGTTATTCAATTAATAGCTTGTATTCTTGGTTCTTATGCTGCGCCAGCAACAAACAAAGAAACATTAATTAAATTTTACAAAGACGTTAGACCTTGGGGATTTTGGAAACCAATTCACGACGAAATTGCGCTTACCGAACCAACAATTGAGAAAAATAAAAATTTCAAAACCAATATGCTCAATGTCTTTTTAGGCATTACAGGACAAATTTTACTGACGTTACTTCCAATGTATTTAATCCTTTCAAAATGGACTTCGCTTGGAATTGTATTAGCGTTATTCTTTGTAATTGTATTGATTATGAGAAAAACTTGGTGGAAACGATTAACTGATTATTAAAATTATTCAAACAGAAATATGATTACTGAAAATGTAAAAAAGATTGCCAATTATGATACTCTTTTGCAATCTTATCAAAAGCTAATCCAGACTAAAAACGAACCAAAAGCCGAAAATAACGGCGTTTATCAGCGTTATCAAAATCCAGTTGTAACCAGCAATCATATTCCTTTACATTGGAAATACGATTTGAATGCTGATACAAATCCAAATGGTTTGGAACGAATTGGTTTCAATGCTACGTTCAATGCTGGAGCAATCAAATTCAACGGAAAATATATCATGTGCGTTCGCGTAGAAGGAAACGATAGAAAATCATTTTTTGCTATAGCCGAAAGCCCAAATGGTGTTGATAATTTTGAGTTTTGGAACAAACCTTGTGTCATTCCACAAATTGAAAACAATCCCGATACTAACGTTTATGATATGCGCTTGGTTCAGCACGAAGATGGATGGATTTATGGTATTTTTTGCACGGAAAGAAAAGATCCAAACGCTCCAAAAGCAGATACAAGTTCAGCAATAGCTAATGCTGGAATTGTTAGAACCAAAGATTTAATCCATTTTGAACGTCTTCCCGATTTAATTTCAAATACAGGACAACAACGAAATGTAGTTGTTCATCCCGAATTTGTAAACGGAAAATATGCCGTTTATACACGTCCGCAAGATGGTTTTATCGATGTTGGAAACGGTGGCGGAATTGGATTAGGTTACATAACCAACATGGAAAATCCAGTAGTTGAAGACGAAAAAATCATCTACGGAAAAACCTATCATACTATTTATGAATTAAAAAATGGTCTTGGTCCAGCACCAATAAAAACTACCAAAGGATGGTTACATCTTGCTCATGGCGTTAGAAATACTGCCGCAGGATTGCGATATACTTTGTACATGTTCATGACCGATTTGAATGACATTTCAAAAGTAACTCACAAACCAGCTGGACATTTCATGGCTCCAGAAAATGATGAACGCGTTGGCGATGTTTCCAATGTTTTGTTCTCAAACGGATGGATTGCTGATGATAACGGAACCGTTTTTATTTATTACGCATCTTCAGATACACGAATGCATGTAGCCGTTTCATCTGTTGAAAAATTAGTAGATTATGTTTGTAATTCACCCGAAGATACGTTTACTTCTTTTGGTTCTGTTCAAACCATAATTGACTTAATCGATAAAAATAACAGTATAAAATAACAAAGATTTTCAAAAGTGGAAACCCAAATCGACACCTTAAAATCACTAGCAAAATCAGAGTTATTTGAAATTCTAAACTATTGGAGTTTTGAAACCATCGACGAAAAAAATGGTGGATTTATCGGCGAAATTGATTTTAACAATCATAAAAATTTCGATGCTCCAAAAGGTTCAGTACTTCATGCTAGAATATTATGGTCGTTTTCAGCTGCATTTGAAATTACAAATGACGAAAAACATAAACTTTTAGCAAAAAGAGCTTTTGACTACATCGTTTCTAATTTTTATGACAAGCAATTTGGAGGAATTTTTTGGAGTATAAATGCCGATGGAAGTCCAAAAGAAACCAAAAATCAAATTTATGCAATCGCTTTTACCATTTATGGTTTAACCGAATATTACAAAATTAGCAAGGAGAAAAAAGCGTTAGATTTAGCTATCGATTTATACAAAAAAATAGAACTTCACAGCTATGACAATCTAAAAGAAGGTTATTTTGAAGCGTTTACAAGAGATTGGCAACCCATAGACGATTTGCGTTTAAGCGAAAAAGATGCCAACGAAAAAAAGACAATGAACACACATCTTCACATTGTTGAAGCGTATGCAAATCTTTACAATGTTTGGGAAAATGTAGATTTAAAATTCAAAATTGCAAAAATTCTCCATGTTATTGATGTCTATTTTATTGATAAAAAAACCTGGCATTTAAAACTATTTTTTGATGAAAATTGGGTTGAAAAACCAGATGTTATTTCCTATGGTCATGACATCGAAGCGGCTTGGTTACTACAATGGTGTGCCGAAAGTATTGCTGACAAACCACTTATCGAAAAATACCAAAAATATGCTGTTGAAATTGCAAAAGTAACCAAAGAAGGTATCGATAATGATGGCGGTTTATGGTATGAATTTGATCCAAAAGAAAATAAATTAATTGCCGAAAAACATTGGTGGCCACAATCGGAACTTTTAATTGGAATGGTCAACGCATACCAAATTACACAAGAACAAGAGTTTCTCGAAATAGCTGAAAAGAATTTCAATTTTATTGAAAAACACATTTTAGACAAAGAAAATGGCGAATGGATATGGGGAATTAACCAAGATTATTCACCTATTCGAAAAGACAAAGCCGGTTTTTGGAAATGTCCATATCATAATTCTCGTGCGTGCATCGAATTAATCAAAAGATTATAATCATGAAAAAAATAAGTGTGCTATTCGTTTTATTTTTAAGCATCAATTCATTTGCTCAAAAAAATCTTGTTGCTAACGGCGGATTTGAAATGGAACTAAATGATTGGCGTGGCGATGTTGCAAAATTATCAACCTATGATAAAAAATCAGGAAAAAATAGCGCTATAATTACGCAATATGTTGGAGCCGAATGGAAAGCAATTGACCAAATTTTTACCATTCCAAAAAATACAGTTGCCATAGAATTAAGCGGTTGGATAAAATCGGATGCTATAGAAAAAGGTCAAAATGCTTGGAACACAGGAAAATTTGATATCGAATTTTTAAACGCTGGCGAAAAAGGTTTTCAAAATGAAAATATTGCCGCAATTTTAGGAACAACATCTTGGACTTTTTACAAAAAAACAATAAAAGTTCCAACCTCAGCTTCAAAATTGAGAATTATGTTAGCACTTGGTCAAACGAATGGAACGATTTTATTTGACGAAATAAAAGCCATTGCAATCACTCAGGAAGAATTAAACAAAATCCAAGAAGAAGAAAATGCCAAGCGAATGCCAACGGTAATTTCAGGAAATTTTGAAGGAAAACCAATAGAATTAACCAACGGAAATTTTGAAACTGGAACTACTTCTTGGCGCGGAAATGCAACTGTTTCAACCGAAATTTTCAAAGAAGGAAAATCAGCATTAGTATTAAAATCAACTACTTTTGATTGGAATGGAATGGACCAAACTGCCGATGTTCCCGAAAATGCAACATCAATTACGGTTTCAGGTTGGTTAAAATCGGATAACATTGTTCAAGGAAAAGATGTTTGGAATAATGGTTTGCTAAACATCGAATTCACTTCTAATGGAAGCGAAAAAACAGGCGATGACCAAAGCATCACTTTTGTAACTGGAACAACCGATTGGACTTTTTATACCAAAACATTTTCATTGCCAAAAGGAACAAAAAAATACCGCATCATGATTGCGCTTGGTTTTGCAACAGGAACGCTTTTTGCCGACGGAATTTCGGTAGAATTCAAATAAACAACTAAACTATTTTTTATGAAAAGAATTGCCACATTACTAATTGCTGCCATTATTTTGGTTTCTTGCCAAAGCGAAAAATCATTCATAACTGTTGAAAATTCAAAATTCATTAAAGATGGAAAATCCTATCATTTTGTTGGAACCAACTATTGGTATGGTGCGCTTTTGGGAGCAAAAAATGGCAATCGTGAACGTTTACTAAAAGAACTTGACGAATTACAATCCAATGGAATTTCAAATCTAAGAGTTCTTGTTGGTGCCGAAGGTGGAAATCAAGATTTTACCGTTAGAGAAGCATTGCAAACCGAACAAGGAAAATACAACGAAGAATTGCTGGAAGGTTTGGATTTTCTTTTAGCCGAGATGAAAAAGCGTGATTTAACCGCAATTCTTTACCTTAACAACAATTGGGAATGGTCTGGCGGAATGGCAAAATACTTGGAATGGAATGGTTATGGCGAAGTTCCAAACCCAAATATTGCTCCAAATACTTGGCCACAATTTATGAGTTACACATCGCAGTTTCATAGTTGTAAACCATGTATGGTTTCGTTCAAAAAACACATTCAATTTGTTATAAACCGAACCAATTCTATCACCAACGAAAAATATACGAACGATACAACCATCATGGCTTGGGAAGTTGCCAACGAACCAAGAATTTTCACTAAAGAAAACGAAAAAGCATTTACCATTTGGCTAAACGACGTTATTGATTACATGGATAGTTTAGATAAAAACCATTTAATTACAACTGGTTCCGAAGGAAAAGCAGGTTCAAACGATGATTTAGCCGCTTTTAAAAGAACGCACACCAACAAAAACATCGATTATGTAACGATGCACATTTGGCCAAAAAATTGGGGTTGGTACAAAATGGAAGACGAAAAAGGTTCAACTCCAATTGCCATTCAAAAAACGATTGAATACATCGACGAACACATCACGGTTGCCAAAGAATTGAACAGACCAATCGTTTTAGAAGAATTTGGTTATCCTAGAAATCAAGAAAGTTTGGATAGAAATGCTTCTTCTGAATTTAGAAATCAATTTTACAACGCCATTTTCAAGCGTTTAGATGATGCAATCACAAACAACGAACCGTTTGTAGCTCTAAACTTTTGGGGTTATGCTGGAATTGGAAAAAACAACCCAAAAGACGGGAAATGGAAAAAAGGTGATGATTATACAACCGATCCGCCACAAGAACCACAAGGATTAAACTCTGTTTTTTCTAGTGAAAAGGAAACTTTGGATATGATGAAAAAGTATAATCAAAAGTGGAATAAATAATAAAAAAAGGGTTGAAAATAAAATTTCAACCCTTTTTACTTCAAACAAACAATATACTTTAAAACAAATTCTGTTCCTTTTACTTCATCAGAATTGGTTCCAACGAAGACTTTGAAATCAATCAACAACCATTCTATCTGAATTTTATACTCGTAAACACTTCCCCAAAATATATTTAATATTAATGTCTGTATTTTTTGTATTTTTGAATAAATTATTTCATCATGAATTCAAATTGGCAAAAATTTATTTCTATAAATCCTGACATTCGTTTTGGTAAACCTACTATCGTTGGAACCCGAATTTGTGTTTCTGACATTCTATCTTGGCTTGCTTCAGGAATGTCATTTGAAGAAATCTGTCTTGACTTTCCAGAATTAAACAAAGAACACATCTTAGCAGCATTAGCATTTGCAGCAAATAGAGAAAATATTACAAAAATTGTAGCTGCATAATGAAACTACTCTTAGATGCAAATATCTCATGGAGAATTGTAAAAATTATTGAAAATGATTTTCCAAATTGTTTGCATTCTAAAGATATTAAAATCAATCAACCAGCAAAAGATATTGAAATTTGGAAATATGCTAAACAACATGATTTTACAGTTGTAACTCATGATGATGATTTTGAAAAATTAGCAATTCAATACGGAATTCCACCTAAAGTTATTGTGATAAAAACGTTCAATCAAAACACAAAACAGATTGCTGAATTATTGATTACAAAAAAAACTGTAATTCAAGATTTCATTATCAATGATGAACTAATGATTTTAGAATTTTATTGATTAAATTCATAAAAAAAGGGTTGAAAATAAAATTTCAACCCTTTTTACTTAAAACAAACAATATTACTTTAAAACAAATTCTGTTTCTTTTACTTCATCAGAATTAGTTCCAACAAAGACTTTAAAAGTTCCTGGTTCAACCAAATAATTTCCATCATTATCAAAAAATCCAAGTTCATTTTCTGTTAACGTGAAACGAATGGTTTTGGTTTCTCCTTTTTTCAATTCTACTAATTCAAATCCTTTTAATTCTTTCACAGGTCGCGATAAACTTGCCGAAACATCTCTAATATAAAGCTGAACGACTTCTTTTCCGTCAAAAATTCCAGTATTGGTAAGTTCAACCGAAACGTTTACTTTTTCTGCTTTTGCATAGGTTAATTTATCCAATTTTAGGTTTTTATATTCAAAAGTGGTGTAACTTAATCCAAATCCAAAAGGAAACTGTGGTGTTTTTTCAACATCAGTATAATGCGACCAAAACACGTTTTTATCTGAATTTGTTGGTCTTCCGGTATTGTGAAAATTGTAATAAATTGGACATTGACCAACATTTCTCGGAAAACTCATTGGCAATTTTCCACTTGGATTATAATCGCCATAAAGTACTTGTGCAACAGCATTTCCCGATTGCGTTCCGAGTTGCCAAGCTTCAACAATGGCTGGAATATTTTCGGCTGCCCAAGGCAAAACCAACGGACGACCATTGTTTAAAACCAATACAATATTTGGATTTACTTTATAAATTTCTTCTAATAATTCTTGCTGAACACCAGGCAAATCAAGACTTGTTCTACTTCTTCCTTCGCCACTTTGAAAACCGTGTTCGCCCAAAACCATGACCACAACATCAGCAGCTGATGCTACTTTTTTAGCAGCTTCAAAACCAGATTTATCAGTTGTATTAAAAACCAATTCCGCAGTAAAAGTTGTTGCTCCAACAGTCAAATCTGCTCCTTTTTCATAGGTTAATTGATTACCTTTATATTGCTGCATTCCTTCCAAAACTGAAATTGCCGTGTTATCATCTGAAGCAATTCGCCAACTTCCCAAAGGACTTGTTTTGTCATTTGCCAAAGCACCAATCAAAGCGATTTTTTGTCCTGATTTTTTCAACGGAAGCAGATTTTTTTCGTTTTTCAACAAAACAATTGATTTTTTTGCCATGTCTAAAACCGCATCGTTATTGGCTTTACTTCCAACAGTTTCCTTTTCTCTTTTTTCGTCACAATATAAAAACGGATTATCAAAAAGTCCTAATTCAAATTTTACTCTAAGAATTCTTCGAACAGCATCGTCAACTAATTTCACATCGACTTTTCCTTCTTTGACCAAATTCGCTAATTCGGCTACATAAAGATGCGATTCCATATCCATATCAGCGCCAGCTTCAACAGCTCTTTGCGAAGCTTCTTTTCCATCAGCTGCAAAACCGTGATTTATCATTTCTTTAATCGAAGCCCAATCGGTAATTACAAACCCGTCAAAATTCCATTTTCCTTTTAAAATATCGCGTTGCAAAAATTTATTTCCCGTTGCCGGAATACCATTTAGAATATTAAATGAATTCATAAACGTTCGAACTCCAGCATCTTTTGCAGCTTTAAATGGTGGCAAAACGGTGTTGTAAAGCGTTGCGTTTCCAATATCAACGGTATTATATTCTTTCCCCGATTCAGAAAAACCATAAGCAGCAAAATGTTTAGCACAAGCCGCAATCGTATTTACTTTGGCTAAATCTTTGATTGTTTCACCTTGAAAACCTTTCACTCTGGCTTCGGCAATTTTACTTCCAAGAAATGGATCTTCGCCTGCACCTTCCATAACTCTTCCCCAACGTGCTTCGCGAGAAATATCAACCATTGGTCCAAAAGTCCAGTTAATTCCTGATGCTGAAGCTTCGGATGCAGCAACTTGTGCCGATTTTTTTATAGCTGCTAAATCCCAACTTGCCGCTTCTGCCAAAGGAATTGGACTTAGCGTTTTATAACCGTGAATAACGTCAAAACCAATAATCAATGGAATTCCCAAACGTGTTTGTTCTACCGCTATTTTTTGCACAGCACGAACTTGATCAACGCCACGAACGGTCAACATGGAACCAACTAAACCTTTTCTTAAATGTTCATATTTTAATTCGGCTGTTCCGCCTTTTGGTGCTGGACCAGTTACTTCCCAAAAACCGTTGTATTGGTTCATTTGTCCCACTTTTTCTTCCAAAGTCATTTGTTTCATTAACAAATCGATGCGTTCTTCTGTTGGCTTAGTTTTGTCTAAATGGGATTTGTTTTGTGCGTTCATAGTTGTGATTGCAAAAAGCGTAAGTATGGATATTGTTGTTTTTTTCATATTTTTTTTATTCTGAAATGAATGATGATGCCGGCAAATTGGCTTTATTGAAAAGTTGCGATTGCGCTGTGTTTGTCCAGGCAAAACGCACTTTTGTTGGATTTTTTACTTCTTTGGATTGCAAAATAACCTGATTATTTTTGATTTCGGCTTTGGCTTGATGAAAAACATTATCAGCACCAGCAATTTCAAATTGGTTTGCTTTTTTATCTTTAAAATACAATCCGTCTGAATAATCAAAATTTACAAATACTTTATTTTTATCGATTTTAATAGTACTAAAAAGTGGTCCGTTTACTAAATCATTTCTTGTTTTATACTGATTGTTCAATGCCAAATTTGCTAAACGAATTCCAACTGATTTTTTATCTTTTGGATGAATATCATCCGTTGGCGAAATATCCGAAGTTACAACCATTCCTGTTTTTGGAAGTTGCAACGTTCGTCTTTGAAAATCTCTAACTTCAGCTCCGCCAAAATGATTTTCGCCATATTGATACGGTGCAATTTGAACATAATAAAACGGAAAATCATCTTTCCAAAGTGTTCGCCATGAGGAAATTAAAATTGAAAAAGTTTTGTTGTAAATAGTCGAACCAACATTGCTTTCGCCTTGGTACCAAATCGTTCCTGCAATTTTAAAACCTACTAACGGATTAATCATGGCGTTAAAAGTTCGCGTTGGTTCAACAGGACAATATTCGTTTGGTTTATAATCTGCTGTTGCTTTTAGTAAATCTGGTTCGTTTTTAAACACCGTTTCTGGCATCCAAACTTCGGCAGAAGTTCCACCCCAATTGGAAGAAATCAATCCTATTGGAACATTTTTCAAATCGTCTTGCAAGCGTTTCGCAAAGAAATAAGCAACTGCACTAAAATTTTTCATCGTTTCTGGTGAGCATTCTGTCCAGTTTCCAACTAGATTATTTTGTGGTGTTGTAGCGGTAAGTTTTGGAACAGTAAAAAATCGGATGTTAGGATAATTGGCGTTTTTTACCTCTTCATCACCGTTTTCAATTCCCCAACTGGCTGACATTTCCATATTGGATTGTCCAGAACAAAGCCAAACTTCGCCGATTAGAATATTTTTTAAAACCAATTCGTTATAACCTTTGAATGTTATAGAAAATGGTCCGCCTTCTTTTGGTGTTGGAATTGTAATTTGCCAATTCGCATAACTATCGGTTATTACTTTATACTCTTGATTGCTCCAACTTGGTGTGATTTTTATTTCTTCCTTTGGACTTGCCCAACCCCAAATTTTTATTTCGGAATTTCGCTGTAAAACCATATTGTCTGAAAAAATACTTGGTAACGAGACATTTGCCCAAACATTATTTATAGACAACAGTATCAAAAAAAGGAACGCTTTATTTTTCATCTAATATTTTTTTATAATAATCCTGTAATTGATTTGCCAACACTTTATGGTCTTCAATATCTGGATGATAATCACATCCTTTTGGTTTCATTTCTTTAAATTCAAAAACGGATATTTGTTTGTCTTTAAAATTGTTGCGAATTTCATTCAAACACGAAAGAAATAAATCGTTTTTTTCGCCCGAAACCATTGGACTGTTTAGCAAAACAACTTTAGTATTTGGATATCGATTATAGATATTTTTAACGAAATTAATATAGTTTGAAATGTATTTTTCTTTGCTGAAAGGCAATCGTGGTTTAGTTCCATCGCCATCCGAAAGGTCGTTTGTACCCAAGCAAATGCTTACTAAATCGGGTTGAAAATCGGTTGGAAACGGTTTTGAATTGTCTTTATTTTGATATAAATTAGTATAAACATCGGGCAAACTGGTTTCTTCACCGTTTTCGGAATTCCAGTTGCGATACATTCCGTTTCCAGAAATGGAACTTAGAAGAAAATCTACGTTTAGCTTTCTGCTTAAAATTGGTCCGTAAGCCCAAAAAGCGTTGTGTTGATCAAACCAGTGATTGGTATGACACGGAATTGATAAATCATTTCCCATTCCGCAAGTGATGGAATCGCCAATAAATTCAATTCTTTTTTT
>DAOLYL010000002.1:23547-40161 GCA_035425765.1 Flavobacterium sp.
TTCCTTTGAATGAAAAAGTTACTGATGCTGCTGAGGAAATTAAAAAAGCACTTTTATCGGAAACTTGCTCAACTCTTCCTTTGAAAATAAAGTTGCTTTCAGGTTTTTTATCTCCAATGTTATTTTCAAGCGAAAAAACAAATTGGACAAATAATAATGTAAATAGTGTGAATTTTGACTTTAATTTCATTGGTTTAAAACTAGAGATAGTAATTGTAAAAATAATTTTTTTTTATTAGAAATACTGATACAATTCTATCAAAGAGTAATTAAAAATAGTTTCAATTAAACAAAAAAAAGTCCCGATTTCTCGAGACTTTCTTCCTTTTTTATTATTAACCTAACCAAAATTTAAATTTATTCATCTGCTGCATAAGCAGAGTTTTTATCAATGCTAACTTTTAGAGTTGTAGCAACTCCTTGTTCATTTATCATTGTCATGTTCAAAGTGTCTAGTTTAGATAAATTTCTAGAAACCAATCCATTAAACATATTGTATGAAATATTCATTTCTTTTAAGTTTCCTAGTTTTTCTAAATCAAAAGGAACTTGACCTTCCATTTTGTTTTCAAATAAACTTAATGTTTCTAGTGAAGATAAATTTGCAACTTCTGGCTGCAATTTTCCAACAAGTTTGTTACTATTTAAAAGCATTACTTTCAACGCTTTTAACTCATAATAAGTAGCAGGAATTTGCCCTTCAATTTCGTTGTTGAATAATGAAAGTGTTTCTAGGTTAGCCAAACTTCCATAACTAGCAGGCAATTCACCAGTTAGTCTATTCATGTGTAGTTCAATAGATTTCAATTGTGTTGCATTTGCTAACGAAGCAGGCAATTGTCCTGAAATTTTATTAAAAGAGATATTTAAAATTGACAAACTTTTTAAATTCCCTAATGTTTCAGGCAATTTTCCAGACAAATCGTTTCTAAATAAATTTAATTCTTTCAAAGAAGTTAAATTACCAATCTCAGCAGGTAATTCTCCAACAAGATTATTGTTTATCAATTTTATTGAAACAACTTTATCATCTTGAATTTCAACACCATACCAAGTTGACACTGGTGATTTTAAATCCCATGTTTTAGTCCATTTAGAACCATTAGTTGCTTTGTAAAATTTAGTCAACGCTGTTTTTTCAGCAGAAGATATTTCCGCAAAAGAATTTGCTGAAATGAATAATAAAGAAATGTAGGTAAAAATAGTTTTCATAAAAGTTTTATTTTGGGGTTTATGACAGAACAAATATATATTGACATTCGTTTAAAAACAAATATTATCGATGAAATACATTATTTTAAGATTTATTATAATATTTTTCTTATTATTAATGATAAAATTATATTCGAAATACAGATTTTTTTATTTATTTTTATACATTTGATTACTAATCAATTAAAAATAAACATTATGCCATTTAATTTTTACGCAGTTTTAGTGTCTTCTTTAGTAACACTTTTAGTTGGAGCAATCTGGTACAATCCAAAAGTTTTTGGAACAATTTGGATGAAAGAAACCGGAATGACCGAAGAAAAAGCCCAAAAATCGAATATGATAAAAGTTTTTGGACTGACTATTTTTTACTCTTTTATGTTATCTTTCTTAATGCCTGTATTAGTTATTCATCAGTTTGGCGCATTAGGAATGATTGGTGGTCCAGAATTTATAGCAACAGCTAAACCATCTTATGCAGCATTTTTAGCAGACTATGGTGATGCATTCCGAACATTTCAACATGGAGCTTTGCATGGATTTATGACTGGATTATTTTTTGTACTACCAATAACTTCAATTAATAGTCTTTTTGAACAAAAATCTTGGAAATACATTTTAATTACCTCAGGATATTGGATGGTTTCTCTAACGATTATAGGTGCAATTATCTGTGGTTGGAAATAATTAACATTTTTTTTAATACAAATCGCTCTACATTTGTGGAGCGATTTTTTTTACTTTGAATACAAATTCTATAAAAATTTACACTTCTGTTGCAACGCTTCCAACTTCTTGGGATGAAGTTGCTGTTGAGAATGCTTTTCTACAAAAATCATATTTGGATGTTTTAGAAAATTCGGCTCCAACGAATATGCAATGTTTCTATATTGGAATTTTTGAAGAAAATCAATTAATAGGTGTTGCCTTAGCTCAATATTTAAATTTAAATAAACTTGAATCGTTTGGCGAACGCGATAAATGTTTGAAAACTTATATTAGGAATTTTGTTTTTAAAAACTTCGCTTCACATGTTTTGTTTCTTGGCAACAATATGATAACTGGACAAAACGGTTATACTTTCAAAAAGAATATAAGTTATCAAGAAATAAGTAAACTACTTTTAGATTGTGCCAACGAAATCATCAGCTATTTTAAGAATGAAGGAACAACTATTCACATTGTTTCCTTTAAAGATTTTTATAAAAATGGCGCAAAAGAACTCAAAAAAAATGAGTTTGCATCAATGTATGAGTTTACAGCCCAACCCAACATGATTTTTGAACTTCCAAACCATTGGAAAACCAACGATGATTATGTAGCGGCTTTTTCAAAAAAATATCGAGACCAATACAAACGTGCTTTGAAAAAAAGTGATTGTCTTATCGTCAAAGAATTATCGCTAGAAGAAATCATTTCTAACGAAGAACGCATTTACCAATTGTATTATTATGTAGCTAAAAATGCTCCGTTCAACACTTTCTTTTTGGACAAAAAACATTTTTCTACTTTCAAGAAACAATGCGGAAACCGATTTATTTTGTGTGGTTATTTTATCGAAAATCAACTGGTTGGATTTCATACTTTACTTTTGAACGGAAACGTTTTAGAAACTTATTTTTTAGGTTATGATGAGCAAATTCAAAAGGAGAAAATGCTTTATCTCAACATGTTGTACAACATGACTAAATTTGGAATTGAAAACCAATTTGAAAAAATAATTTTTGGAAGAACAGCTTTAGAAATAAAAAGTTCGATTGGGGCAGAACCTATTTTAATGAGTGGATTTATTTACCACAATAACAAATTCATAAATAAATTTATTGACAAAATTTTTCCAAAATTAGAGCCAACATTGGTTTGGCAACAGCGACATCCGTTTAAATAGAGATTATCCTTCCAATTCCAGTTGAACAGCTTCCCAATCTTCAAGAAGTTTTTCTAGTTCAACTTTTTTCTTTTCGTATGCTGCAAAAAAATGGGCATCTTCAATGTGCTTATTATAATTTGAAGCCAACGCTTTGTCATCATGTTGAATGTCTTTTTCTAATTGTTGAATTTGACTTTCAATTTTTGACAATTTATTTTGCAACGATTTTTGCGATTTTTGTTCCTCAAAAGAAAGGTTTTTCTTTTCAATCTTTTGCTCTTGTTTTACAACATCCTTCTTTTCAATTTCACGCATATTCATTGCGTTTCGTTGTTCTAAGAAATAATTGATATCGCCAAGATATTCTTTTATTTTTTGATCTTTAAATTCATAAACAATGTTTGACATTCCTTGTAAAAAATCCCTATCGTGAGAAACTAAAAGTAATGTTCCTTCGAATTTTTGCAATGCGGCTTTCAGTACATTTTTTGATTTAATATCCAAGTGATTTGTTGGCTCATCCATCAACAAAACATTGATAGGTTGCAACAATAATTTACATAATGCCAAACGATTTCGTTCGCCACCCGAAAGTACTTTTACTTTTTTCTCAACATCATCACCACGAAATAGGAACGAACCCAACATATCGCGCACTTTTGAACGATTCATATCCGTAGCCGCATCTTCCATTGTTCGTAACAAAGTAATTTCACCATCTAAATATTCGGCTTGATTTTGAGCAAAATAACCCACTTGTACATTATGTCCCAATTTTATATCACCTTGATATTCAAATTCGTTAACCAATGCTTTAATAAAAGTAGATTTTCCTTGTCCGTTTTGACCAACGAAAGCAATTTTACTTCCGCGTTCAACAAGTAAATTAATGTCTTTTAAAATAGTGTTATCACCATATTTTTTAGTAACATTTACAGCTTCGATAACCACTTTTCCTGGCACTTTTGAAACTGGAAACGAAATATTCATAACCGAATTATCATCTTCATCAACTTCAATACGTTCAACTTTGTCTAATTTTTTAATAAGCGATTGCGCCATCGAAGCTTTTGATGCTTTTGCTCTAAACTTTTCGATTAGTTTTTCTGTTTCTTCAATTTTCTTGGCTTGATTTTTTTGTGTTGCCAATTGCTTTTCTCTGATTTCATGGCGTAACTCCAAATATTGCGAATAGGGTTTGTTGAAATCATAAGCTTTACCAAGGGAAATTTCTATAGTTCTATTGGTAACGTTGTCCAAAAACATCTTATCGTGTGAAACAATAACAACAACACCTTGATAATTTCTTAAAAAACTTTCAAGCCAAATTATACTTTCGATATCCAAGTGATTGGTTGGCTCATCGAGTAGCAAAATATCGTTGGCTTGCAATAATAATTTCGCTAATTCAATACGCATTCTCCATCCGCCAGAAAAAGTTTCCGTTTGATTATTAAAAACTTCTCTTTTAAAACCTAATCCCAAAAGAATTTTTTCGGTATCGCCAACATAATTATAACCACCCAACAACTCAAATCGATGAGTGTAGTCGGATAAATCTTCAATGATTTGACTGTATTCTTCACTTTCATAATCGGTTCTAGTAACCAATTGATGATTGATTTGTTCTAATTTACGTTCAACTTCTTGAATATCTGTAAAAGCTTGATACGCTTCTTCAAGAACTGTTCTGCCTTGTTCAAAATCGATATCTTGACGTAAAAAACCAATTCTAACTTCTTTTTCTGTTGCAATTTGTCCAGAATCGGGTTTGAAATCACCTGCCAGAATTTTTAACATCGTTGATTTTCCCGCACCATTTTTTCCAACAAGACCTACTCTATCGCCGGAACCCATTCGAAAAGTTACTTCTTCAAAAAGATATTCTCCACCAAACGAAACCGACAAATTGTGAATGTTTAACATTACCCGTAAATTATTAAAAGATTTTGATTTTTAAGACAAAAAGACAATTCAAATCACCTTATTAACCGTAAATTTGCAACACCAAATAATGGTGAAATACTATTTTGCAAATGTTAAAAAAAGGATCCAAATTAAATAGCATTTTAACAGGAAGTTGTCCACGATGTCAAAATGAATCAATGTATGTTGAAAAAAATCCGTACAAAATTTCAAAACTGTACCAAATGCATGATACTTGTAGCCATTGCGGACTACAATATAATATAGAACCTTCTTTTTTTTATGGCGCAATGTATGTTAGCTATGGACTAACTGTTGCTATTGGCGTTGGTACTTTTATCGTTTCAAATGTTTTATTTGGATTAAATCTGGTACAATCTTTTGTAGCAATTATAATTTCATTACTAGTTCTAGCTCCAATAACTGCTCGGCTAGCCAGGAATATTTATATTAATATTTTTGTGCATTATGATAAAGATGCTAAAATAAAGTAGCATATCTTTTTATATCAATTGATTTATCAAGTGGTTTATTATTTTCGATAAAATTAAATAAATCCAAAGCCATCGCTGGAGCAAGCATTACACCACGAGTTCCAAGTCCGTTTAATATGTGAAGATTTTTGTGTTTTGGATTAGAACCCAATAGTGGTCTTCTATCTCTAACTGTAGGACGAACACCTGCAACATGCTCAACAATTTCAAAATCACAATTTAAAATTTCTCTAATCCTTTCGAGAAGTTCTAGCTTTCCTGCTTCAGTTGGATTATTGGTTTTATCTTCCCAATGATACGTAGCGCCAATTTTAAATAAATCATTGCCAAGAGGCAAAATAAAAACACTAGTATTTATAATTACATCCAAATTCAAATTAGGTGCTTTAATGATAAACAATTCTCCTTTTGTTCCATCCAATGGCAAATAATTAAAAAATGGATTAGAATGCATCCCAAAACCTTCGGCAAAGACAATATGCTTGGCTTTAAAGTTATTATACTCTATATGCTCTTCATTAATATTGAGTAAATCATAATCAAAACCTTCTTCAACAAGTAGATTTAAACTTTGAAGATAACTTTGGTAAATGCGCAGTAAGTATTTTGTATCAACATAACCTGTTTGCAAAACTTCCCCATAACCAAATGGCGAATCAATAGCATTATATTTTTTGTGAACAATATCGGTCGAAAGAAATGGTGATAAATTAGGTTTATCCGAAGCTGAAAACCAATTATTTTGCTCTTCAACAGAAAAGAACTTTCTATAAATTGGAAGTTTATAATCCAACTTACAATTCAATTTGACTTCTAAAGCTCTATAAAAAATATCTGCAATGTGAAGTTGCTCTTTTGCATTCCATACTTCACTAAAACGTTTCAAGATAACTGGATTATACAAACCGCCAGCAATCGATGTTGAATTTTGAGAGTGATTATCAAAAATAACAAATGTTTTATTGTTTTGCGAAAGTGTTTCTGCAAAAGCAATACCAGCCAAACCTGAACCAACAATAATATAATCAAGCATAAGTTGTAAACTAAAAAAACTCTTCACCGTTTTGCAACGAGAAGAGTTTTATATTTTAAATTAAAATCTGAATTAGTAATTCCACATATCTGATTCAAAACTACGAATCTTTTCTTTGATACGCTCTGATTCTAATAATTGATTTTGAGAGTTCTCCTTCATGTATTGTTGAATTTCTCTATCGCCATATACGTTTTCTTCTTTGTAAATCGAACCATTAAAACGTCTCGAATTCAACAAGTGGTCAAAAGTAATTGGCATTGCAGAGTTTTTATCATTAAAAGCTTTAGCTTCATGCAACACATCTCTGATTGCTGGGAAATACACCCAAAACAAATCAATAACATCCGGATTATCTTTTCCAATATCACGTGCCTCAGGAGTTACTGGACAAAGGGCTAATAGTCTGTATTTTAATTCACCTTGACGTTTGTCAAAATACCAATACCCTTTAATTTTGTATCCAGAAATATCTTGAGCAGTTAAATCAGTTTTATTTATGTATTGAGGATGAAGAACTTTAGCTCCAGATTTATAATCATCATAAAAATTATTAATCTCATCCTTTCCTGCGTCAGTTGTATCAATAAAAGTAAATGAAGATTCCATATCTTTTAACGTCTTTTTAGAGTTAAAATAATCATCATTGTAAACTTCTTGAATTTTACCGTTTTTAATATTCTTTACTAAAACATCAAATAAAGATCTTCTTTCTTTACCAACAAAGGCAGTGTCAATTGGATAATACATTGGAAAATTGATTCTTTCATCAATATCAATGAATTCCCAAATCGTTTTACCCATTAATACATCTCTGTCATGAACATAACCATAAGGTAATGGCTTATCATTATCAGAGTTTAATTGAGCTGCTGTCTTTTTGCCAATTTCTTCAGGAGTTTTGGCATTCAACAGATTTGACTGAGCTGATACTGTAAAAGAACCAACTGTAGCAAATGCAACGAATAAAAGATTTTTAATTTTCATAATTTTAATTATAAGTTATTTAAGTAGGTAATACTAACTCAAATTATTATTGTATTTCGTAAACTACTGGAGCTGCATCTTTGATAACTAAGTTACCAACACCACCAATAAGTTTAGATTTAATATTAGAAATTGTAACTTGATCACCACGAGTAACTCTAGCCAAAGCAGCTTTACATTGTCCGTTTACTGCACTACCATTAACAACAATAGCAGCTTGACCAGGAACTTTAAATGTAAACTGAGTTACTTGGAAATTCAAATCATATAAGAAGTCTGGTAAGACAGCACTTATTTGTGACACTTCTAAACGAGATTTAGGACCTTTTTGAACTCCAGTTGTTCCACCAATTGCTCCAACAGGTGCAGGAATATTTTTGATTCTAAATACTTTTTTATCAGAAACTGTTTTACCATCATTCATCTTACCTGTTGCAGTAACTGTAACTTCAGTACCAGAACCTGGATTTAGGTTATATTTTCCTTTTCCACCAGCAGCAGATACACCTGGACCTGAAGCAGTAACATTATTGTCACCAATTCCAGCAAATGAAACTGTTAATGGGTTTGGTAAACCTCTATATACCACGTTCATTTTATCAGCAGAAATATTAGCTGAGTTTGGACGAGGAACAACTACATACTTACCTTGAAAAGGTAACTTGATAGGTTTTCCGCCTTCAGTAAAGTTAAATGAACCCGATAATGTTTGCTCTCCAACTGCACCTGCAGTAGTAGCAATAACAGCTTGACCATTTACTAATTTACCTGGACCTTGAAATCCAGTAAAACTTGCATTAGGATCATATTTTCCTAAAACTACTTTACCAGTTACAGGTTCACCTTGGAAATAAACATTTTTATCTAAAGCAACAATAGCTTGAAATTTACTATATGAAGCTTCACTTACAGCTGCTTTTCCTAAAGCTGCACTAATTACATCCGATTCTGCTTTTTTTGCATCGTTTTGCCAAGCAGAAAGTTTAGCTAATGAAGCAATTGCTGGGAAACCTTTAAAATGATAATCTAAGAATTTAACTTTAATTCCTTCTTTATTAGAAACATCAGTTAAATCAAACTTAGAATTAAGTTCATTTAAAATTGGAGAATATTTTTTATCATTCAAAGCAGACTTCATTTCAGACTTGTATGCTTCAATTGCAGAAATAACTTCTTTTCCTTTAGCTGCATATCCATCACCTGTAAACCAGCTATGGTCAAGATTATCAGCTTTATCCATAGCTTCGTATGGTAATTTACCATCTTCAGCTTCAACTCCAACTAATACTTCTTCTTTTAATGTTCCAACAAAGTCGTAAAATTTCTTAGTAGCTGCTTCAACTTTGTGAGCTGTTGCTGCTGCGGCAATAAAATCTCCTTTGGATTCAGAAGCTTTAGCGTCTAATGCTTGTAACATTTGCTCATTAGTAGCTTTAGCTGAATTATTTGCGCCTTCAAATCTTTCGTTCATCAAACCAAAAGCCGAAAGAACTTCTTTTGACATATTCATTGCCAACATTGCGATGAAAACCAAGTACATCAGGTTAATCATCTTCTGTCTAGGGGTTAATTTTCCTCCTGCCATTTTTTCTAATTAGTTTATATTATTATTTTGTTTGAAAAATATAGTTAAAAAACTAATTATCTATTACTCATTGCAGAAAGCATTCCACCATATACATTGTTCAATGAAGACAAGTTTGATGTTAATGATTGCATTTGATCTTTTAATTTTAAATTGTTTTCAGCAACTTCATTGTTGATTGCTGCATTTCTTTCAGCACTTTGCAATTGAACTTGGTATAAACCATTTAAAGTTTCTAATTGTGTAGCTGCCTTAGTCATTTCTTCAGCATATTTTTTAGTTGAAGCAACAGAATCTACAGTTGGTGAAATAGCTTTAGCTGCACCTTCAAAATTTTTGATGCTATTTCCTAAGCTTTCCATTAATTGACCATCAATTTTAGCTTCTTTAAGCATGTTGTCTAATTTTTGAGACAATAACCCTTGTGCCTCAGCAGGATCTTCTTTTTTCTTGTCTTTAACTTTAGCTTCACCACCAGCTAATTCAGGATATACTAAAGACCAATCTATTTCTTTAGCTGGCGTTTCAAATGCTGATAAAGCAAAAATAGCAGCTTCAGTTAAAAGTCCAACAGCCAACATTACAGTACCAGTTAATGGTCCAAGTTCAAAGTGAGCAATTTTAAATAATGCTCCAACAATTACAACAGCAGCGCCCATACCATAGGCAAAGTTCATAGCTTTAGGTGATAATAATCCCATAATAAAAAAATTTAGTTAGTTTTAAGTTTATATAATTAAGTTGGTTTAAATACTATTTTTTTGTGTTCCCTGTTACTTGAGTTCCCATGTAATCTTGAACAGTTCTAAATCCTACGTAACTTCTAGCAGTATCTGCATATTCGAAGTCTCTCGTACTTACTTGCAAGAAGTAAGACACATCTTTCCATGAACCACCACGAACTACTTTACGCATGTTCTTAGTATCAGGAACATTAGGGTTCATAGAAGAAACATATTCGTAAGAAGCAGCATCGTAAGACGAGTCTGTCCATTCCGCAACGTTACCTGCCATGTTGTATAGATTATATCCGTTTGGCTCATATGATTTTGCCTCAACAGTGTACAACGCTTGATCTGCAGCATAATCACCTCTATTTGGTTTAAAGTTAGCTAAGAAACAACCTCTGTCGTTTTTAGCATATGGTCCACCCCAAGGAAAAGCTCCAGATTCTAAACCTCCACGTGCGGCATATTCCCATTCAGCTTCAGTTGGTAATCTAAATGTATTGATTAAATCTTTTTTCTTCTTTTTAGATTTGATGTAAGCATTTTTGTTCAATGTTCTCCATGCACAAAAAGCTTTAGACTGCTTCCAACTTACTCCAACTACAGGATAATCTCCATAAGCTTGGTGCCAAAAATAATCATTATGCATCGGCTCATTGTACGAGTATGCAAAATCCTTAATCCAAACTGTTGTATCAGGATAAATTTGTACTTGTTCTGTTTTGATAAACGAGCTTCTTTTTCCAACTTTAGCTTTTGCTGCAGCTTGGATATCCATATATGAATATCTGAATTTTAATTTTCTAACATCAATAGTTCTTAAACCGTTAAACGATTCTGCTACTGGAAGATACATTGTATCCATAACTTCAGAATAATATTCATCAGGATATTTACTTGTTTCCTTGATTAATTTCACTTTTTTGTTAAGTTTTCTACCAGCATAAGGATCATCATCAGTTCCTACGCTATAATAATTCTCGTACATGTACTTATCATACGGAGTCATTTTTGCAGGATCAGTATCATTGAAAGCAAAATCCCCAATACTTCCAGTTTTACCACCTTTTCCTCCTGAACCAGCCGTTTGACCAACTTCGTCAGCTAGAATTGCTAATCTAACTCTAGTAATTGAATCTTTAACCCATTCAACAAATTGACGGTACTCACTATTAGTAATCTCAGTTTCATCCATGTAAAAAGAACGAACTGTTACTGTTTTGGTTGGCGCGTCTTGTACATTAGCTAAATCATCATCTGATTTACCCATGATAAATGCTCCACCTGGAACCAATGCCATTCCGTATGGTTTTTCGGGATGCCATTTTTTTCCTTTAACTCCTACTAACTCTCCTTTGTCGCTGGAACCTCCACAACTTGTTAATAAAGCTAAAACTGATGCAAATGCGATGAACTTCTTCATATAAATTGGGGTTATTAGAATACTCAATTTTTTAGGGCGTAAACCTATTTATAATTTTTGAAAAAAACAATTATTAACTTAAAAATTAATTAACATGACAAAACTAAAATTAAATTTCGAAACAAAAAAATATTTTATCGTTAAAATGCAAAAAAATATCGATAAAGTACATTCTTTTATATATTTTGTAAATTAATTACTATTTTAATTTAATTATTAAATTTTTATTTAAACTTTTTCTTATTTTTCTATTAAACAATATTCTTTCGCTGTGCTTTCCACCATCTTTCTGGTATTTCTTGATTGCAAGCAATTAAATATTCATCATGTGAACATGGTAATAACGTATTTTTTTTCATTTTATTGTGTGTTGTTGAAAAAAAAGGTATTTCAATCCACCATCTTTCGGTTTTATTGCTTTTATAGAACACTAATTCTTGCTCTTCTAAAGGAACTATATACTTAGAATACAGTTCTTTAACTCCGAAAGGATATTCATTTGAACGAAAATTAAATCCTTCAATAAAATACCAAATAATTTGTGCAATTAATACAGACTCTTGTCTTGAGTTGTTATGATTAAACACCGAAAAGCAACTTACTTTATCGCTTATGCCTGCATATCTTGCCAAACTACATATTTCTTTTCCATTAAATCCGTTCGGTATAAAGTTAGTAAAATTTCCTGAATCTGAAGACTTTACTGAATTTAAATCTATATTAACTAAATCTGCATCTCTTAAAACAGGTTCTGCCAATGCAATATTATTAGTTATTTCACCTAATCTATAGCAATCAAAATATAATTTTTCAATCAAATCAATCTCTTCTTGCGAATTAAAATAGGTTTGATAACCGATATTACAATAGTTGAAAAGATTATTTGGTTCATCGACAATTATCTTCGACATATACGAATTTGTTGAAAAACGGTCATCTTGCTTTCCAAAATCAAACTTTGAATCAATGGAAACTAAGTTGACCATTTGCTCTAAAGTATCGTATGCTCTATATAATGGATAAATTAAATCTTGACTTCCTCCTATTATAATAGGTATAATTTCTTTTTTTAATAATCTTGAAACAACCTTTTGCAATGCAAAAAAGGTATCATCAATTGAATTTCCGGGAAGAATATCTCCTAAATCTGCAATTGCACTTTGCCAATTACCCGGAAACAACCCATAAAACTCTTTTCGGATGAAATCTAAATTGGCTTCTTCAAAAGAGGAATTATCTCCTCTATTTTCTGGAACACCAATTATTGCAATTTTAATTTTATCTAAATCGGGAAAATCTTTATCGGTATGAAAAGCCACTTTGCTTCCCATGTGCTGTGAAGACAATCCGTTTATATATTCTAAAATTTCATTATCAACTGGTGATAAAAAATCAAATTCCATAGTTTATTTCTTTTTTGCTGGTGCTTTTTTGGCTGGTGCTTTTTTTGCCGCTGTCTTTTTCTCAGGTGTTTTTTTGGCAATCATTTCTTTTACTTGTTCCAATGTCAATGCTGCTGCATCAATATCTTTACTCAATTCGATTTTGATTTTACCTTTCGTGATTTCTGATCTTCCCCAACGTGCTTTTTGAACCAAAATTCCTTCTTCGCTCCAGTTATGAATAACTTTGTCGATGTCTTTTTGTATTTTTTCTTCAATTAATTCTGCAACGTCAGATTGCGACAAATTATCGAAGTTGTATTTTTTATTTACATTAATAAATATTCCGTTCCATTTCAAGAAAGGTCCAAAACGTCCAACACCTTTTTGCACATCCATATTTTTATAAGAAGCAATTGGTGCATCAGCTTTTACTTTTTCATCGATTAATTCTTGAGCGCGTTCCATTGTTACATCTAATGGTTCTTCTCCTTTTGGCAATGAAATAAATTGTTTTCCAAAGCGAACATAAGGTCCAAAACGTCCGTTGCTTACTTCTACTTCTTCACCTTGATAGGTTCCAAGATTTTTTGGTAATAAAAATAAATTTAAAGCTTCTTCCAAAGAAATATTACCCATATTCTGTTCTGGACGCAAACTTGCAAATTGTTTTTCTTCATCATCAGCATCGCCAATTTGAGCCATTGCTCCAAATTTTCCTAAACGAACTAAAACTGTTTTACCTGAATCGGGATGTTTTCCAAGAATTCTTTCACCACTTTCTCTATCGGCATTTTTCTCTACTTCAATTACATTTGGATGGAATTTATTGTAGAAATCTTGCATCATTTTTGCCCAATCGATGTTTCCTTCAGCAATTTCATCAAAATCTTGCTCAACTTTTGCTGTAAAATTATAATCTAAAATTGCTTCGAAATTTTTTACTAAAAAGTCGTTTACGATTGTTCCAATATCTGTTGGTACTAATTTTCCTTTGTTAGAACCTGTATTTTCGGTTAAAACTTGGCTTTTTACTTCGCCTGATTGTAATATTAATTGATTGTATTTTCGTTCTGCGCCTTCAAAACTTCCTTTTTCAACATAGGTTCTTGCGATAATTGTTGAAATAGTTGGTGCATAAGTTGATGGACGACCAATTCCTAATTCTTCTAACTTTTTAACCAAAGCTGCTTCGGTGTAGCGACTTGGCGGTTGTGTAAATCGTTCTCTGGACGTTATAATTGTATTTGCTAATTTTTCGTTGACTTTTAATGCAGGCAACATACCTTCTTGCTCTTCATCGTCGTCGTCATTTCCTTCGAGATATACTTTTAGGAAACCTTCAAATTTGATAACTTCTCCAGTTGCTTGAAAAACTTCTGAATGTTTATCGGCTTCAATTTTCACGTTGGTACGTTCTAATTCAGCATCGCTCATTTGTGACGCTAATGTTCTTTTCCAAATTAAATCGTATAAACGTGCTTGATCTCTATCGATATTAACGGTGTGACGCGACATATCCGTTGGACGAATGGCTTCGTGAGCTTCTTGCGCACCTTTACTTTTGGTTGCAAATGTTCTTGGTTTAGAATATTCTCTTCCGTATGATTTTGTAATTTCGGCTTGTGCTGCTTCCGAAGCTTCTTTGGAAAGATTAACGCTATCGGTTCTCATATAAGTAATCAATCCAGCTTCGTACAACCGTTGTGCTAACTGCATCGTGATTCCTACTGGAAGATATAATTTTCGTGCTGCTTCTTGTTGCAACGTAGAAGTTGTAAACGGCGCAGCAGGTGATTTTTTGGTTGGTTTTGTTTCTAAATCGGCAACTTTATAATTTGCTCCGATACTTTTATTTAGAAAATCTTCGGCTTCTTTTTTGGTAGCAAAGTTTTTAGGCAATTTGGCTTTCACTACTTTTCCTGCTTCGTTTGTAAATTCGGCAGTAATGGAATAAGAAGCAACGGCATTAAATTCTTGAATTTCTCTTTCACGTTCTACAATTAAACGAACTGAAACCGATTGAACACGACCTGCTGAAAGTCCGCCTTTTACTTTTTTCCATAAAACTGGCGAAAGTTCATATCCTACTAATCGATCCAAAACTCTTCGAGCTTGTTGTGCGTTTACTAAATTATAATCGATTTCGCGAGGATTGTCGATTGCTTTTAGGATGGCGTTTTTGGTGATTTCGTGAAAAACAATTCTTTTTGTTTTGCTTTTGTCTAATTTTAATTCTTCGGCTAAGTGCCAAGAAATGGCTTCTCCTTCGCGGTCTTCATCGGAAGCTAACCAAACTGTTTCGGCAGATTTAGAAAGGTCTTTTAGTTTTTTTACGAGTGCTTTTTTATCGGGAGAAACTTCATATTTAGGTTTGAAACCATTTAGGACATCTACTCCTATTTCTTTGGAAGGCAAGTCGGCAATGTGTCCATAACTTGATTCTACTTGGTATTCTTTTCCTAAAAATTTCTCGATTGTTTTTGCCTTTGCAGGCGACTCGACTATTACTAAATTCTTTGCCATATCCCGATTGTTTGTGCGGACAAATGTAATTGTTTTTTTTAAATTACCGATTTAGTGTTGTTTTTTAACGATAATTAACCCAAAAAATGATTTTATACCTATATATTATCTCAAAAAACAAACACAGAAGACATTCACTTTTTAGCCCCGATTGAAGTGGTATCGTCTTTTGGGACGATAGAAACGGAAAGCGGGAAAATGGTTTCCAAGAAAGCCGGAACGATTCGCTTCAAAAACTTTTGTTAAACGTTGTCTGCCATCTTGTCATATTTTATAATTTAGTATTATCTTTGCCAATCGTTTTAGCGAAGAATATTTTATGGAAAAAGAAATTGACGAGAAAAAACAAGGCACATCGCTTGTTTTAGAACATAGAGAAAGTAATACGAAGAAACTTTTTATAGAAAGTTATGGTTGTGCGATGAATTTTTCGGACAGCGAGATTGTAGCTTCTATTTTGACCGAGCAAGGTTATAACACGACGCAAAATTTGGAAGAAGCCGATTTGGTTTTGGTGAATACTTGTTCTATTCGCGACAAGGCAGAAATGACGGTGAGAAAGCGTTTGGAGAAATATAATGCTGTGAAACGCAGTATTAATCCAGGTATGAAAGTTGGGGTTTTGGGCTGTATGGCGGAACGATTGAAAGATCAATTTTTGGAGCAAGAAAAAATCGTTGATTTAGTTGTTGGTCCAGATGCTTACAAGGATTTGCCTAATCTTTTGAAAGAAGTGGAAGAAGGACGCGATGCGATTAATGTTATTCTTTCTAAAGATGAAACGTATGGCGATATTGCTCCGGTTCGTTTGAATAGTAATGGTGTGAATGCGTCTGTTTCTATCACTCGCGGTTGTGATAATATGTGTACGTTTTGTGTGGTTCCGTTTACTCGCGGACGTGAACGCAGTCGTGAACCACAAAGTATCATGGAAGAAATTCAGGATTTGTGGAATAGAGGTTTTAAAGAAGTTTGTCTTTTAGGTCAAAACGTGGACAGTTACCTTTGGTATGGCGGCGGATTGAAGAAAGATTTTGTAAAAGCTACCGATATGCAAAAAGCTACGGCTACCGATTTTGCTCAACTATTGGAACAATGTGCGATTGCTTTTCCTAAAATGCGTTTCCGTTTTTCGACTTCTAATCCGCAGGATATGCACGAAGAAGTGCTTCATGTGATTGCTAAATATGACAATGTTTGTAATTATATTCATTTACCGGTTCAAAGCGGAAGCACACGTATATTAAAGGAGATGAATCGCCAACATACGCGTGAAGAATACATGGAATTGGTGGATAAAATCAAACGAATTATTCCCGATTGTACTATTTCGCAAGATATGATTACTGGTTTTCCAACAGAAACTGAGGCAGATCATCAAAATACATTGAGTTTAATGGAATATGTGGAATATGACTTTGGCTATATGTTTGCATATTCTGAACGAC
>DAOLYL010000003.1:0-3944 GCA_035425765.1 Flavobacterium sp.
TTATGAACAAAATTAAATTTACGCTCATGCTTTCTCTTGGAGTTCTTTTGAGTTCGGGTTTGTCTCATGCACAAAGCAGATCAGAACGCAAAAAGAAAAACGATAAAGAAGCTACAGCTGCCGCAAAGACAGACTCTATCAAAAAAGCAAAACCTGCTAAGGTTACCATTGCAGAAAAAATTAAGACCAGCAAGAAAGTAGATGGTATGTTCACCATTTATCAAGACACAATAACTGGAAGTATTCAATTATTTATCAAAAAAGACCAATTGGGTAAAGAATTTATTTATCAAAGTTATTCGATGAATGGTCCAACAACTTTGTTTTTAAATCAAAGTATGCACAGAGCAACCAATGTTTTTAACATCAAAAAAGCCAACGATAAAATTGAATTTGGATTAGTAAACACCAATTTTTACTATGATAAAAACAATGCAGTAAGCAAAACCGCTGGAACTGATATTTCGGAAGCAATTTTCTTAGCAGAAAAAGTGGTAGCCGAAGACAGTGATGGTTATTTAATTGCTGCTGATGGTTTATTCCTTAGCGAAAAAATGGATCCTGTAAAACCAACAATGCCTCCAGGAATGCCTCCAGGAGCAGTTTTTAATTTAGGAAATTTTAATGCTGCAAAATCCAAATACCACAGCATTCGTTCTTATCCTAACAATACTGATGTATTAGTTGACTTGGCTTATGACAATCCTGCTCCATTAAATGGCGGTGGCGATGACATTACCGATGCAAGATATGTTCGAGTTCGTATTCAACATACTTTCCTTGAAATGCCTGTAAATAATTTCAGAGCGAGAAGAGATGATCCGCGTGTTGGTTATTTTGGACAAACTGTAAACGACCAAACTAGCACAAAACCAACACCTTACAAAGATATTATTCACAGATGGAATTTGACTAAAAAAGATCCTGGTGCTTTTTTAAGCGAACCTGTTGAACCAATCATTTGGTGGATTGAAAATACAACACCAGTCGAATACCGTCAAACCGTTATTGAAGCTGGAAATAAATGGAATGAAGCTTTTGAAAAAGCAGGTTTCAAAAATGCAGTTGTAATGAAAATCCAACCTGATGATGCCGATTGGGATGCTGGAGATGTTCGCTATAACGTAATTCGTTGGGTAGCTTCGGCTTATCCTAGTTATGGTGCAATTGGACCAAGTTTTGCAAATCCACGTACAGGACAAATTTTAGGTTCTGATATTACAATCGAATGGGCTTCGGGAAGTAGTTCTCCATCAATTGATGAATTATTTTCTGCTAAAAGTTCAGCAGATACAGAACACCTAAATCATTATTTCCACAAAGACGGAACAACTTGTACTCTAGCTAGCGAACTTAAAAGTCAGTTCATCATGGGAACAACTTTGGCAGAAGCTTTTGGAGAAAATGAGGCAACTTTGTTAAAAGTACATGAAGAGTTTTTATACTATTTGGTATTACATGAAATGGGACACACTTTAGGGTTAAACCACAACATGAAATCGAGCCAAATGTTATCTCCAGCAGAATTACACAACAAAGCCATCACCGAAAAAGTTGGTCTTATTGGTTCCGTAATGGATTATCCTGCTGTAAATCTTTCTTTAGACAGAAGCAAACAAGGAAATTATTACACTGTAAAACCTGGACCTTATGATCTTTGGGCAATTGAATATGGTTACAGAGAATTTGATGAAAAATCGGAAGAAGCTGAATTGTCAAAAATTTTAAGCCGAAGCACAGAACCAGCTTTGACTTTTGGAAACGATGCTGACGACATGAGATCACCAGGAAAAGCAATCGATCCACGCGTAATGATTAATGATTTAAGCAGCGATGCTATTGGTAACGCCGAAGAAAGATTTCAATTGGTTAACAATGTTATGCCAAAATTGAAAACTAAATACAGCAAAGAAGGTCAAAGTTATGCCGAACTAAGAGCACGTTTTTCAACCTTAAACAATCAAAGAAGAAACATGGCAGCAGTAGTTAGTCGTTATGTTGGTGGTGTACTTGTGGATAGAAGTTTCGTTGGTCAAAACACTACCGAAAAACCATTGACACCAGTTTCAAAAGCACAACAAAAAAGAGCTATCGAGATTTTGAATAAATATATTTTTGCTCCTGATGCTTATAGCGTTGATGTACCATTGTATCCTTATTTACAATTACAAAGACGTGGTTTCAATTTCTTTTCATCTACCGAAGATCCAAAATTAGGTGCAATTTATCAATCCATTCAAACGGATGCAACGCTAGGTCATATTCTTCACCCAACAACTTTACAAAGGGTTTCCAATACAAGTTTATATGGAAATAGCTATACCGTTGCTGAGATAATGAACGATTTAACCAATGGAATTTTCAAAGCCGATTTAATTGGAAAAGTAAACATGCAGCGTCAATATCTTCAAACCTATTTTGTGAAAGAAGTTGCTGGAATTGCCGATATCAATGACCAAAGAAACCGTCATGACGATATTTCAAAAGCGGCAGCACGCCAAACATTGAAGAAAATTAAATTGATGCTTAGCACAGCTTCTTCATTAGACGAAAGCACTAGAGCACACAGAAATTACATTTCGTTTTTAATTGATAATGCATTAACAATTAAATAATTAATTTTCAATTTTTATACCAAAACCTCTCGACATTGTTGAGAGGTTTTTTGTTATGGAAGAGTTTTGTATATTTGAATTTTTAGATATAATTCTAGCACACATAACGTATAAAACAATGAATAACAAATTTCTAACTTTTAAAATCAATAACTCAATTATAAAATTGACTAGTATTTGCCTACTTCTAATTATCGTTTCCTGTTCTTCAAGTGATGATGATACTAATTCACAAAATTATGAAACTGCTATTCTAGGAACATGGAACTTAATCGAATACACTTCGACACGAACTATTTCAGAAACTGGAATAACAGAAACTGAAACTGGAGGTAATTATAATTATACTATTGAATTCGCCAACAATCCGAAGTTTATAAATACTAATGGAAGTTATGTTGTAGATGTTATTGAGACTAATAGTCAGAATCAATCAAACTCATTTTTTTATCAAGTTAACTCTAATGAAAATCAACAAGAAGGTTTTCATATAGGTCAATGGAGCATAAATAACGATAATTTAATCACCAGAGTTTATGACATCGAACCAAATGAGCCAGGTTCTTATCAATTATCAACCACAATTATGGAACTTACAAACAATCGATTGAAACTTAAAATTGATAACGCTTCATCAAGTTCTCAAAATTATACCGTAACAGGAAATACGATTTTAACCTATGAAAAATTATAGGCAAAAGATATTCCAAGCATACAAATTGAAAGAGTTTTGTACTTTTAAAAAAAAGAATTTTCAAAAATGAAAACCACGCAACAACTTCTACTCTATCTTTCAATTACATTACTTTTCATCAACTGTAGTTCAAAAAAAAGTAAAGCATTTCAACCCAAAGAAGTTTACAAATCCAATGATTTAATCATAACTCAAGTCTCAGAAAACGCTTTTGTGCATACATCGTTTTTGCAAACACAAGATTTTGGAAACGTTCCTTGCAATGGTTTGATTGTAAGCAATAACAACGAAACTATCATTTTTGATACACCAACCAATGACAAAACTTCCGAAGAATTAATTAAATGGATAACTAAAAAGCAACAGTCCAAAATTAATGCGGTCATTCCAACGCATTTTCACAATGATTGTTTAGGTGGTTTAACTATTTTTCACAGCAAAAACATTCCATCCTATGCCAATTTTAAAACGATAGAATTCGCTAAAAACAATAACGAAACCTTACCTCAAAATAGCTTTAACGATTCGCTAGTTTTAAAGGTTGGTACTGAAAAAATCATCGCCAAATTTTTCGGTGAAGGTCATACTCGAGATAATGTTGTGGGCTATTTCCCGAGTGAAAATATACTTTTTGG
>DAOLYL010000003.1:4044-9393 GCA_035425765.1 Flavobacterium sp.
TCCTCATTTTCTCCATCAAAACTGGCAAAAACCATACTTGGATGTGAATCTTGATGGAAGATATTTCCTTTATTATCAATAGAAATCGCGCCAGCAAAACCGTCAAAAGGTTTTAACTCAGCAAAGGTTTTTTCAAATGCTTTTTCTAGTGAAAAACCATCGGTTACACGAGTTACAATTTTAGAAGCAACGGCACCGCTAACAATGTCTTCGCCAACGCCAGTTAAGCTTACGCCACAAAATTCATTGCAATAATTTCCGGCAACTGTAGCCGAATCAGAAACACGACCAACTATTTCAAAACCTTTTCCTCCAGTTGAAGTGGCAACAGCAATTCGTCCTTCGTTATCCAAAGCAACACAACCAACGGTTCCAGTTCCAGTCGAAGCTAATTTGGCTTCATATTCTGTTCTTCGTTGTGGAATTTCGGTAGAAAATTTTTCAAAACCATTTTTTCTAGCAAAATCGGTTGCTCCTTCTCCGCTCAAAATTCGGTCATCAACATTTATCAAAACTTCAGCAACTTGAATTGGGTTCTTTACATCTTCAATATTAATCACACCGCTCATTTTCATCGTAGTAGAATCCATCAAAGAAGCACTCATCCTGATTTTTCCATCACTTTGAATCTGCGAACCAATTCCAGCATTGAACAATTCATCGTCTTCCAAAAGTGATGTTGCATAAACTACTGTTTCAACTGCCGAATGCGTTTTCAGATATTCATACGAAGCTTTCACAATACGAAGTAACGCTTGCTGTTTGGCAACTTTAGTTTCGTGATTAGTTGATGATTCCGAGAAAAATCCGCCGTGGATTATTATTTTAGACATGTTAGATTTTTAGATTTTTAGACTTCTAGACAACTTATTTTCTTAGAAAATATCTAATATTCTAAAAATCTAAGAAGTCTAATAATCTAAATTAAACGTATTGTGAACTTTTAATTGTCATTTTGAACGTATCCAAATCAAATCGATCATGATTGCTCATAACATGCGTTACCAGATGATTGATAGAAATCGGCTGACCTAATTCTACTTGGGTTAAATTGGTATCTTTCACTTCTCTTCCGTCAACCAAAATCACAAGTCCTGAACCAATTGCTTCCATTTGACGACCATTTGTAATCAACAATCCAGTATCTTCTCCAAGACCAATTCCTAATACTTTTGGATTTCCAACAACCGCTTGAAACAAACGACCAATTCGACCACGTTGCACAAAATGCGTATCAATAACTACATCGTCAATCAATCCTAAACCTGACGTGATTTTTACTTCACCTTTTAACAATGCTTCGCTGCTACTTCCTTGATAAATCATGCTATTAGAAGCTGCCGCAGCACCAGCCGAAGTTCCAGCATAAACAAAATCTTCGTTGCGGTATTTATTAATTAAAATTTCGTCAAAAGGCGTTCCACCAAGAATAGAAGTCAATCGAAGTTGATCACCGCCAGTAAACATAACCACATCTGCCGCTTTTAAACGGTCAAGAATTTCCGTTTCGCTGGCTTGTTCTCTTCTTTCGATATGAAGAACATCCACATTTTCTGCACCTAAATAGCGGAATGCTTTTACATATTCTGGTCCAATTTCTCTAGGAATTTTTGACGCAGTAGTAATCACTTCAATACGAGATTGTTCTTTATTTTTCGATTCATTAATTATTCGCTTCAAAATTCCTTCTTCGAAGAAATTCAAATTTTGTGAAGCATTTTTATCCAAATCGGTTTCGGTGAAACTACCTTTATCTACAGCACCACCAATTATTATAAGTTTTCCTTGTATATTCATGTGGGTAAAAATAACAAAAACATAACACTTACAAAGTTTTTTTCGCTTTTTTGAACGTATTTTATCAACGTAGTTATTAAGAATGATATTCTGAAATTGTAGTATATTTGCCTAATGGAAAGCAATCAAACACGTATTAATAAATTTCTCTCGGAATCTGGGTTTTGTTCTCGCCGTGAAGCCGATAAACTATTGGAACAAGGCAGAATTACGATTAATGGTGTAATTCCTGAATTGGGAACCAAAGTTTCTGCTGAAGACGAAATTCGTGTGGACGGAAAATTAATTCGCGAAAAAACTGAAAAACCTATCTATTTAGCGTTCAATAAACCCGTTGGAATTGAATGCACAACCAATCAAAATGTGCGCGATAATATTGTAGATTACATCAATTATCCAAAGCGAATTTTCCCTATTGGTCGATTGGACAAAGCCAGCGAAGGTTTGATTTTTATGACTGATGATGGTGATATTGTTAACAAAATTCTTCGTGCGCGAAATAATCACGAAAAAGAATACATCGTAACGGTAAATCGTCCAATAACCGACAGATTCATAGAACGAATGGGAAATGGAATTCCAATTCTTGATACGGTTACCAAAAAATGTAAAGTAGAACAAATTAGTAAATTTGTTTTCAAAATTATCTTGACACAAGGTTTGAATCGTCAAATTCGTAGAATGTGCGAATATCTTGACTATGAAGTTACTGCTTTGAAACGCATCCGAATTATCAACATTTCGCTTGATGTTCACGTTGGTCGTTACCGCGATTTAACCGAAGACGAAATCAAGCAATTAAATAAACTGATTGAACCTTCAAGCAAAACCGAAGAAGCGAGTTTTTCAAAAGTCAATGGCAATGGCAATAGCAAATTCAATGACAATAGCAATAACAAGTTCAAAATCAATAAAAACAATACTAAATAACAAATGCTAAAAACCATTCTATATATTGCTTTTGGTGGCGCAATTGGAAGTGTGTTGCGGTTTTTGACATCGCTTTTTGTGGCAAAATTTTGGGCAAATCACTTTCCGTTGGCGACTTTTTTAACCAATGTTGTGGGTTGTTTTTTAATTGGATTATTCATTGGCTTTTTAGAAAAAAATCATCTGACTGACAGTAATTTGAAATGGTTTTTAATCACCGGATTTTGCGGAGGTTTCACAACTTTCTCAGCATTTGGACTTGAAAACATCAACCTTTTTCAAAGTAATAATTCCTTTTTAGCATTTACCTACATCGCTTCGAGTATTATTGTTGGACTTTTTGCCGTTTGGCTTGGTCTTTTTCTAAGCAAATAATTTTCATTTCCTGAAAAAAATGTAACTTCGCCGTCTATGAAAAAAGAAGACATTTTAGCCATTCAAAATTTATTGGCAACACCAAAAAAAATTGCCATCATTCCACACAGAAGTCCTGATGGTGATGCTATGGGTTCAACTTTGGCATTGTATCATTTTCTTTTAAAAATGAATCATCAACCTATTGTAATTGCGCCAAATGATTTTCCAAATTTTTTAGCATGGTTACCAAGTTCAGAAAACGTTTTGATTTTTGAAAACGATAGAGTTAATTGTACTAAAGTAATCCAAGACGCTGAAATTGTTTTTACACTAGATTTCAATGCGTTACACAGAACTGGCGAAATGGAACAAGTGCTAAATAAAGTAACTGTTCCGATGATAATGATTGATCATCATCAAAAACCAGATTCGTATGCAACCTATACGTATTCGGATACTGCTTTTGGTTCAACCTGTGAAATGGTTTATAATTTCATCACTTTTTTAGGCAAAAAAGAATTAATCGATAAAACAATCGCCACTTGTATTTATACAGGAATAACAACCGATTCGGGTTCGTTCCGATTTCCTTCAACCACAAGTTCTACACATAGAATTGTTGCCGAATTAATTGATTTAGGAATTGAAAATAGCGAGATTCACAACCAACTTTTTGATAATAATTCATACAATCGTTTACAACTTTTAGGCAGAGCTTTGCAAAACATGAAAGTTTTTCCAGAATTTAAAACGTCTTATATTTCGCTTTCGCAAAAAGAATTAGACGAGTTTCATTATGAAAAAGGTGATACTGAAGGCATTGTAAATTATGGATTAACGATAAAAGGTATAGAATTTGCAGCTATTTTTATTGAACATCGCGATGAAAATATTATTAAAATATCGTTCCGTTCTCAAGGTAGTTTTGATGTAAATCAATTTGCTCGTGAACATTTCAACGGTGGTGGACACATCAATGCTGCTGGAGGAAAATCATATGAAAGTTTGAAAAAAACAATTGAAAAATTTGAAAATTTAATTTCAAAAATTAGTATTTAAAAAATGAAAAACACAATAAAAATAATACTATTCGTAGTTTTTATTACAACCCTAGTTAGTTGTAAACAACCACAAGCTCGAATGCCAATTTCACGTTCCTCTGGAACTTTTATGAAAGAATCAGTTATTCGAAATAAAAAATTAGTAGCTGGCGAAGAAGGAAGAATTGACTCTATCATTAAAAGTAATCCTGAAATTAAATATTTTGCATCAAAAAAAGGATATTGGTACAGTTATGACATTCGAAACGAAAAAGACACCTTACGTCCAAAAAAAGGTGACATCGCTTTTTTTGATTATGAAATAAAGGATTTTAAAGGAAACGTAATTTATTCCGATGTTGAATTAAGACCTCAAGTTTATGCTATTGATAAACAAAATATCATGATGGGTTTGAGAGATGGAATAAAATTAATGAGAAAAAACGAAAAAGTAACTTTTCTTTTTCCTTCACACATGGGATTTGGTTATCATGGTGATGAAAAAAGAATTAGCACCAACGAACCATTAATTTGCACAGTAACATTAAACGATTTTAAACCTGAAAATAAAGCAATACCAACCAATGTTATCAAAAATGAATAGAAAATTTTTAGCTCTTTTTTTAGCTTCAGCTTTTTTACTGACTTCTTGTAAAGATGAACACAGCGATTTAAAAGATGGACTTTATGCCGAACTTGAAACTTCAAAAGGAACAATTCTTTTGGAATTAGAATACAAAAAAACACCAATTACTGTAGCTAATTTTGTCACATTAGCCGAAGGAAAAAATCCATTTGCTTCTGAAGAATGCAAAGGAAAAAATTTATTTGACGATATATCATTTCACAGAGTAATTGACAAATTCATGATTCAAACTGGCGATCCATTAGGAAATGGTGCAGGCGATGCTGGATATACTTTCAAAGATGAAATCACGGATTTAAGACACGACAAACCTGGAATTCTTTCTATGGCGAACTCTGGTCCTGGAACAAATAGCTGCCAGTTTTTTATAACTCACGTTGAAACACCTTGGCTTGATGGCGAACATACTGTTTTTGGTAAAATTGCAAATCCAGAAAGCTTAGAAGTTGTAAATGCTATTAAACAAAGTGATATGCTCAACAAAGTAACAATCATTAGAAAAGGTGAAGATGTTAAAAAGTTTGATGCTGTAAAAGTGTTTAGTGATTATTTCAAAAAAGAAAACGAAAACATAAAAAA
>DAOLYL010000003.1:9493-15438 GCA_035425765.1 Flavobacterium sp.
GCAATGCAAAACGGATATAGCGCATTGCCTTATGAAATGGGTTCAAATAAATTAATTCCAGGTTTTATAGAAGGAATAAATAAAATGAATATTGGTGACAAAGCCGTATTTTTTATTCCTTCAAAATTAGCTTATGGTGAACAAGGTGCTGGAGATGTTATTCCACCAAATGCAAACATTATTTTTGAAGTAGAATTATTAGATAAAAATTAAACAAATAGAATAAACAATGAAAAATAAAATTAACATTCTCTTTTTATTACTTTTTGGTTTGACCACGACATTTGCTCAAACAACCAAAAAGCCAGTAGCAAAAAAACCAACTGCTACAAAAACAACTACGGTTGCAAAACCACAAACTGCTAACCCAACTGATGGTGTTTTTGCTGAAATTGAAACTTCTAAAGGAAAAATTGTTTTAGCATTAGAATACAAAAAAACACCAATTACAGTTGCCAATTTCATTTCACTTGCTGAAGGAACAAATACAGGAGTTAAAGATGAAAAGCTAAAAGGAAAACCATTTTATAATGGATTAAAATTCCACCGAGTGATAGCTGACTTTATGATACAAGGTGGCGATCCACAAGGAAATGGTTCTGGCGGACCAGGTTATTCTTTTAAAGATGAAATTGTTGCCGATTTAAAACACAATCGTCCAGGAATACTTTCAATGGCAAACTCTGGACCAAAAACAAATGGTTCTCAGTTTTTTATAACACACAAAGAAACACCTTGGCTAGATGGAAAACATACCGTTTTTGGAAATGTAACGTCTGGAATGGATGTTGTAAATGCTATAAAACAAGACGATTTAATTACCAAAATTACAATTGTTAGAAAAGGCGCTGATGCAAAAAAGTTTGATGCAACGAAAATCTTTTCTGATTATATAGCAAACAAAACGAATGAAGACAAAATGGAAGCTGAACTAGCTGGCGAAAACAAAAGAAAAGCCGCAGAAGCAGAAGCTGCAAAAAAAGCAGAATACAATGCTAAATATGGTGTTGTTATAGCTGCAAAAGCTTCTTATTTAAATAACGAAAAAGCTACAGCTACTGAAACGCCTACTGGATTAAAATATAAAATCATCAAACAAGGAACTGGAAATAAACCAGCCGATGGAACTAATGTTCTAATTCATTATGCAGGTTATTTAGAAGATGGAAGTTTATTTGATAGTAGCTATGATGTAGTTAGCAAAGAGTATGGAAAATTTGACGAAAATAGAGCAAAAGCTAATGGATATCAGCCGTTTCCATTCCAATATGGAAAGAAAGATGGATTAATCCCTGGATTTATTGAAGCTTTGAGCAATATGAATTATGGTGATAAAGCAATTGCATTTATACCATCAAAATTAGGATATGGAGAACGTGGCGCAGGAAACGTAATTCCACCAAATTCTAATATTGTTTTTGAAATTGAAATGATTGAAGCTCCGGCAAAAAAAGAATAACAACAAAAAAGTCTCGAAATAATCGGGACTTTTTTTTTGTAACAAACTTTTAACAAAAGTAAAATTGAAAACTTATTTTCAATATCCTTATCTTTGCTTCACTAATAAAATAGAAATGGAAAACGTAATCAATAGCGTTCAACCTCCAATAGGAAAACCAAAATGGTTAAAAGTAAAATTACCTATTGGTCAAAAATATACCGAACTACGTGGTTTAGTAGACAAATATAAACTCAATACAATTTGCACCTCAGGAAGTTGTCCGAATATGGGCGAATGTTGGGGCGAAGGAACTGCTACATTCATGATTTTAGGAAATATATGTACGCGTTCTTGTGGTTTTTGCGGCGTAAAAACTGGAAGACCAGAAACCGTTGATTGGGATGAACCAGAAAAAGTAGCTCGTTCAATTAAAATAATGAAAATCAAACACGCTGTTATCACAAGTGTTGACAGAGATGATTTAAAAGATATGGGATCAATTATTTGGTTGGAAACTGTAGAAGCCATTCGAAGAATGAATCCAACAACCACACTTGAAACCCTAATCCCTGATTTTCAAGGTGTAGAAAGAATTATCGATAGAATCGTTGAAGCTAATCCAGAAGTGGTTTCACACAATATGGAAACTGTTCGTAGATTAACTAGAGAAGTTCGTATTCAAGCAAAATACGATAGAAGTTTAGCGGTTTTAAAATATTTAAAAGACAAAGGAATTCGCAGAACAAAATCAGGTATCATGCTTGGTTTGGGCGAAACAGAAGAAGAAGTAATTCAAACCATGCAAGACTTGAGAGATAATAATGTTGACATTGTAACTATTGGTCAATATCTTCAACCAAGTAAAAAACACTTACCTGTCAAGGAATTTATTACACCAGAACAATTTGAAAAGTACGAAAAAATTGGAAAGGAAATGGGTTTTCGTCATGTTGAAAGTGGTGCTTTAGTTCGTTCAAGTTATCATGCTGAAAAACACATACTTTAAAATTTGAAAACAAGAGTAGCTATAAATGGTTTTGGAAGAATTGGACGCAATTTATTCCGATTACTTTTAAACCATCCAACCATTGAAGTTGTTGCCATAAATGACATCGCTGACAATCGTACAATGGCACATTTAATTAAATATGATAGCATTCATGGAGTTCTTCCAAGTGAAGTTTCATTCGATGAAAATTCAATTATTATAGCTAATAAACATTTCACCTTTTTTCACGAGAAAGAAATCCATAATTTAAATTGGAAAAACATTGATTTTGTTATAGAATGTACAGGAAAATTCAAAACTTTCGAAGAGATTAATCAACATGTTTTGGCTGGAGCAAAAAAAGTAATTTTATCCGCTCCAAGTGAAGTTCCAGAAATTAAAACCGTAGTTCTTGGTGTTAACGAATTTATTCTTGACGGAACAGAAAAAATAGTTTCAAATGCAAGTTGTACAACTAACAATGCTGCACCAATGATTAAAATAATCAATGAACTTTGTGGCATTGAACAAGCTTACATTACAACGGTTCACTCCTACACCACTGATCAAAGTTTGCACGATCAACCACACAAAGATTTGCGTAGAGCTCGTGGAGCAAGTCAATCAATTGTTCCAACAACAACTGGTGCTGCAAAAGCTTTAACCAAAATTTTTCCAGAAATGGAAGGAAAAATTGGCGGAAGCGGAATTCGTGTTCCAGTTCCTGATGGTTCTTTGACCGATATTACTTGCTATGTTAAAAAAGAAGTTACTATAGAAGAAATAAACACTGCATTCAAAAAAGCATCCGACACAAACCTAAAGGGAATCATGGCTTACACAGAAGATCCAATCGTATCTGTTGACATTATTGGGAATACAAATTCTTGCCTTTTTGATGCACAATTAACCTCTGTTATCAATAAAATGGTCAAAGTAGTTGGTTGGTATGACAACGAAATTGGCTATTCTTCCAGAATTATTGATTTAATAATTTTGTTAAGAAAATAATTTTCATATATTTAGCATCCTTAAAAGCTTATAAACAGTAATATATGAAGTGGTTGTTGCCAATATTCTTTATTCCAATAATTTTATTTGGTCAAAAAAATACAGTCAAAGAAGTTGATAGTACGGAATATTATATCCAAATGGCAAACTTCAATAAAAAAACTAATAACTATAAGTTTTCATTAACTTATTCTCAAAAAGCATTTGATTTTGCCAATCAAAAAAACGACAACAACGGAAAAGCAACTGCACTTCATTCGTTAGGTGTTACCTATTATGAATTAAGAAAATATGCTGATGCCATTGATGCGTTGTCAAAGTCTATTGAGCTTTTTGCTGCATTACCTCCAAGTAGTGAAGCCGCTTTATGTTATTATGAATTAGGAATGTGCTACATGAATATTCAAGATTTTAGCAAAGCGGAAAGTAACTTTAGTAAGGCAAAATCAATTTATGATTTGCTAAAGATTGATGCTTCTGAATTGTTAAATCTTCAAAAAGCAATTTTATATAAAAACAAAGGAAAAATTGAATTAGCAACGCATCTTTTTAATCAAATAATTGCAAAACCAGATATTAAAGATGTTTTTAAAACAAAAGCTGAAGCGTATTATCAACTTGGAACTATTGAAGAAAAAAGCAATCGAAATAACTTAGCACTAAACTATTTAAACAGAGCATTTGAACTAAACAAAAAAGATAAAAATCTAGAACAAAAAGCTAAAATTTTAGCATCTTTAAGTATTGTAAATGAAAAACTTTTAGACTTAAAAAAATCACATCAATACCTAAAAGCGCATTTATTCCTTAGAGATAGTTTATCACAGTTAAACAATGAAAAATTAGGTGCTGATGATTATGTTGCATTCAAAGAAAGTGAACGTTTAAAAGCCATTGAGCAAATAAATCGTGAAAATATTGCGCAACAAAAAACCAACAAATTTGCTAAATTGATAAGCATTTTAGCTATAGCGTTAATTTCAATTTTATCCTTATTAAGTTTGTCGCTTTACAAAAACAATATCATCAGAAATCAATCCAATATTTTATTAAAAGAAAAGAACAGCGAGCTAGAGATTGCTAAAGAAAAAGCTGAAAAAGCATCACAAGCTAGAGCTGACTTCCTTTCAACGGTAAGTCACGAATTACGAACACCACTAAATGCAATCAACGGAATTACTCACTTATTATTGGAAGAAAAACCAAAAGAAACGCAATTACATTATTTAAATTCATTGAAATTTTCAGGAAATTATTTACTCACTTTCATTAATGAAATTCTTGAAATCAATAGAATTGAATCTGAAAATATCGAAATAGAATACACCGATTTCAATTTAAAAGTTTTACTGTTTAATATTCAAAGCTCTTTAAAAGAATTGGCAAATATTAATAACAATAGTTTTATTTTAGATATTGACGAAAAAATTCCTGACGTTATTATTGGTGATCCAACAAAGATGTCTCAGATTTTTATGAACTTGATAAACAATGCTTTAAAATTTACCAAAAATGGTGAAGTAAGAGTTATTGCTGAATTATTTGGAATAAACGAAGGTAAAGCAACTATTCATTTTGAAATAATCGACAACGGAATTGGTATTCCTTTTGAAAAGCAACAGACCATTTTTGATAGTTTTTCTCAAGGTTCAATCGAAATTAATCGAAAATATGGAGGAACTGGTTTAGGTTTAACGATTGTAAAAAAACTAATCGAATTATTAGGCGGAGAAATTGAGCTTGAAAGTGAAGTAAATAATGGCTCAACATTTTCTTTTGATTTAAACATGGAAATCAGCCAAAAAGAAATTGAAGTAGAAAAAATAATTGAATACCACGAATCTATTCTAGAAAATAAAAATGTACTCATCGTTGAAGACAACAAAATAAATCAAATGATTACCAAAAAAATGCTTGAGAATAAAGGCATGAAATGCAAAATCATTGACAACGGTGAAGAAGCAGTTGAAGCCATTAAAAACGAGCATACTTTTGACTTAATTCTAATGGATGTTCATCTTCCTGGAATTAACGGAACGATTGCTACACAACAAATTAGAGCGTTCAATACATCATTACCAATCATCGCATTGACAGCAATATCTTTGAATGAAAACAGAGAAATGTTGTTGTCTTATGGAATGACTGATGTAATAACAAAACCGTTTGAACCAAGTAAATTTTATAGTGTTATTTCGCAAACACTTAGTATTTCTCAATCAATTCTTTAATTAATCTTCTTACTTGTGGTTCAGCACTTTTGGCTGCTTCTAAAACTTCTTCGTGCGTAATGCTTTCGATGCTTTCTTCGTTACCCATATCTGTAATAACCGAAAGTCCAAAAGTTTCTAAATCCATGTGTCGCGCAACAATAACTTCAGGAACTGTTGACATTCCAACACAATCAGCTCCGAGTAATTTTACCATTTTGTATTCTGACAACGTTTCAAAAGTTGGTCCTTGCAAACCAAGATAAACTCCATCTTGAACTTCAATATGTAATTC
>DAOLYL010000003.1:15538-21486 GCA_035425765.1 Flavobacterium sp.
TAATGAAAACGACCTTGCATGGCTACAACCTTTTTTGTCCCTATAGTTCCGAAAACCAAAGCACCTTTGTGACCTTCAACTGTAGAAACTGGAAAATTTGGAATTTCGTTATATAACAACGTATGCTCCACGACAATATCATCCGTGAAACTTCCTAATCCTGAACCAAGAATAACGCCATATTCTGGAGTGAAACCTGTTTTGTTTTTTATATAATCAACTGTTTGTTGTACTTGTTCCCACATAATTTAAAATATTTTTATCGAATTCTTCTTTATTTTTAACGAAATTACTTTGTATTGGTAGATAATAAATCAATGATTTCAACGAATGATTTTTTAATCTAACAAAATCTTTTTCAGTTGTTACAATTATTCTACCGTCAGCTTTTTCATCAACAGCGTCAATTTCACTTTTTGTAAACTGATGATGGTCAGCAAAAACAGCCAAAGTATCTTTTTCTTTTTGCAAATAATTGAAAAATGGATTTGGATTTGCAATTCCAGCTAACAAAACTTTAGCGGTATTCTTTATTTCTTCTACCGAGATTTCACCATTCATTCCATACACTTTTTCATCATAATCAATATAACTAAAATAAATGGTTTTATCAGTTCCAATTCGTTTTATTATTTCTTTTTGTGCAAGTTCTGAAATGTCTTTGGGACATTTAGTGACAATTATCATATCAGCTCTTTTTGCTCCATTTCTACTCTCGCGAAGATTTCCTGTCGGCAACAGATAATCATCACAAAACAAGTCGTTATAAGTAGTCAACATGATATAAAATCCAGCTTTTACTTTTCTGTGTTGAAAAGCATCGTCCAATAAGATAACTTGTGGCTTTTTATTTTGTGCCAAAAGAGTTGTAATTCCGTTACGTCTATCAGCATCAACGGCAAATTGTACTTGAGGGAATTTTTGAAACATTTGAAATGGTTCGTCACCAAGAACTTCAGCAGTAGCGTTTTTATCAGCCAAAACAAAACCTTCTGATTTTCGTTTATAACCACGACTTAAAACCGCTAGCGAATATTTTGGCGAAAGCAAACGAATTAAATACTCAATATGAGGTGTTTTTCCAGTTCCACCAACACTAAGGTTACCAACGGCAATTATAGGAATATCAAACGAATAGGATTTTAAAACACCGATGTCAAAAAGAAAATTTCTAATGGAAGTTATCCAGCCGTAAAGAATAGCAAAAGGAAAAAGTAATTTTCTAACAATAATCATAGTACGAAAGTATAATTTTTTATCTTTGAAATGGTAATAAATTTAAAAAATGAAGCTAAAATTTAAACTTTTCATCCTTTTTTTATTGTGCTTCCAAAACAGTTTTTCACAAGAAAACGAAAATGCCGCTTTGCTAAAAGTGTTGTTAACAAAATTCTATGCTAATGAAAAACCAATAGTCAAAAACCGTTTGCAACTCTTGAGTTTTTATTGCAACAAAGCACCAAATAATGAAGAAACGATTGAAGTAATCAATAAAAGTGAATTCCTAAAAAAGCATTCTGGCGTAATAAAAAAACAAATTGACATTACTCTTCAGGAAGATTGGAGTAAAGAATTTGATATTCTTTTTACGAACCAACATCAATATTTGAAAAGTAAAATTCAAAATTGCCTTTCGCTTGAAGACTATCAAAAAGTTTCAAAACAATTTGGAGAAAACAACCAACGATTAATGATTGTTAGTAAACCAATGTATTTTGCGACTAATTATTGTTTAGTCAAAGTTGCTTTTTATAGAAGTATAGAACACAATAGCGGTAGCTTTTTTCTCTTTGAAAAAATTAATGGTGTTTGGACAATTAAAGAAACGTTAAACGAATGGAATACATGATTTTTAAAAACCTAATCCAATAATGAAACTACAAAAAATAATAAATATCCTTGAAGAAATGGCACCTTTAGCATATGCTGAAGATTTTGACAATGTTGGTTTACTAGTTGGAAATCAAGAAGAAGAAATAACGGGGATTTTAGTTTGTCATGATGCTTTAGAAAGTGTTATTGACGAAGCAATTTCTAAAAAATGTAATCTGGTGGTTTGCTTCCATCCTATTCTTTTCTCTGGATTAAAGAAAATTACGGGAAAAGATTATGTAGAAAAAGCAGTGATAAAAGCTATCAAAAATGATATTGCAATTTATGCCGTTCATACCGCTTTGGACAATCACAAGAATGGTGTTAATAAAATATTTTGCGATGCTTTGGGCTTAATTAATACTTCGATATTAATTCCAAAACAGCACTTTATCCAAAAATTAGTTACTTATACAACTCCAGAAAATGCTACGCAACTTCGCACAGCTTTGTTTGAAGTTGGTGCTGGAACAATTGGGAATTATGATAATTGCAGTTTTAATTCGGAAGGATTTTCAACCTATCAAGGAAATGAAAACAGTAATCCTGTCGTTGGAAAAAAAGGCGAGCTAACACAAACCGAAGAGATAAAAATTGAAGTCATTTTTGAAAAACAATTACAATCAAAAATGTTGAAGACGCTTTTTTCAAATCATGTTTATGAAGAAGTAGCTTATGAAATTTATTCGCTTCAAAATCTTCATCAAAATATTGGTCTTGGAATGATTGGTGAGCTTGAAAAACCTCTAGAAGAAGTAGCATTTCTAAACTTTGTAAAAACAAAAATGCAATGCGGAATTATTCGACATTCTACATTATTGAATAAAAAGATTAATAAAGTGGCAGTTCTTGGCGGTTCAGGAAGTTTTGCAATCAAAAATGCTATTCAATCTGGTGCTGATATTTTTTTAACCGCCGATTTGAAATACCACGACTTCTATCAATCTGAAAATCAAATAGTTTTAGCCGATATTGGTCACTTTGAAAGCGAAAGATATACAAAAAACTATATTGTTGATTTTCTTAAAGAAAAAATTACTAATTTTGCAGTCGTTTTATCAGAAGAAAATACAAACCCAGTTAAGTACTTATAAAATATGGCTACTACAAAAGAATTGAGCGTTGAAGACAAATTAAGAGCGCTATATGATTTACAATTAATCGACTCAAGAATTGACGAAATTAGAAATGTTAGAGGTGAACTTCCTCTTGAAGTAGAAGATTTAGAAGATGAAGTAGCAGGTTTAAGCACTCGTTTAGAAAAATTTAAAATTGATTTAGTTTCAATTGAAGACCAAATCAAAGCAAAGAAAAATGCTATTGAAGAGCATCAAGCGGCTATCAAAAGATATACTGAACAACAAAAAAATGTTCGTAACAATAGAGAATTTAATTCTTTAACTAAAGAAGTTGAGTTTCAAGAGTTAGAGATTCAATTAGCTGAAAAGCAAATTAAAGAAATGAAAGCTTCTATTGATCATAAGAAAGAAGTTATCTCTAGTTCTAAAGAAAAATTAGAACAAAAATCTACGCATTTAAAACACAAAAAAGCTGAACTAAACGACATCATGTCTGAAACTCAAAAAGAAGAAACTTTCTTAACTGAAAAATCTTCTGAGTATGAAGCGTTGATTGAAGAGCGATTATTAGCAGCTTACAAAAGAATTCGTAAAAGTGTTATCAATGGTTTGGCTGTAGTTTCTATCGAACGTGGCGCATCTGCTGGTTCATTCTTTACTATTCCACCACAAACACAAGTTGAAATTGCTGCTCGTAAAAAAATAATTACTGATGAGCATTCAGGAAGAATTCTTGTTGATGCTGCTTTAGCAGATGAAGAAAAAGAAAAAATGCAAAATTTATTTTCAAAAATTTAATATCTTAAATCCCGATTAATTCGGGATTTTTTTTATGAAAAAAATACAACTATTCATTCTAACAAAATCAGTAGGTTTATATTTAAATCTGTTGAGTTTCATTCAGCCAGAGAAAGCTAAAAATAAAGCTTACTCTCTTTTCAGTCAACCGCGAAAAGGTAAAATCCGTGCTTCAAAATTTCCAAAAACATTAGAATCCGCAGAAAAAGAAGTGTTTCAATTTGAGAAAGAAACATTTCAAACTTACATCTGGAGAGGAAACGAAGAAATAATTTTGTTAGTTCATGGTTGGGAAAGTAATTCTTCTAGATGGAAAAAATTATTACCCCATTTGTTTAAAACCGGAAAAACAATTATCGCGATTGATGCTCCAGCTCATGGACTATCTTCTGGAAAAGAGTTCAATGCTCCAAGTTATGCTACTTATATCAATGAATTAACCAAAAAATACAATCCCTCAATTTTAATTGGTCATTCAATTGGTGGCGCAGCAATTACTTACTATCTCCATAAATTTGGGAATGAAAAGGTTGAAAAAGTTATTATGCTTGGTTCGCCTTCAGATTTCAAAATCATCAGTAATTCGTTTGTTTCATTACTTAGTTTGAACAACAGAATTAAAAATCGTCTCGAAAAATTCTATCACGAAAAATTTGATATTCTTATTGATGATTTTAAAGGACATGATTTTGCTAAAAACTTTACTCAAAAAGCATTCATTGCGCATGATGTAAACGATACTATCGTATTAGTTGAAGAAGGAAGAAAATTTGCTTCAACATGGAAAAATGCCACTTATATTGAAACAAATGGACTTGGTCACAGTATGCATGATGCAAAACTATACAATCAAATTATCGATTTTATAAACGAAAAGTAAAATTTATTTCTTTATAATTTTCTGAATAAAACTTCTGTTGTTTTCTGAAATTTTCACGAAGTAAAATCCATTTGATAATTGAGAAACATCAACAACTTTATCATTTGGTAAGTTTGTAGTTAAAACAACTTGACCTAAACTAGTATAAACTTCAACTTTGGCATCATTTGAAATCAACTCGCCAGACATTATGGTTAATTGATTTGAAACTGGATTAGGATATACCTGAAATTGAAATTTTGTATCTTCATTCAATCCTAACGATTGGTTATAAACTTCTTGAATTGCTGTTTCCATATTTGGTAAAGGTCCAATATTTCCAGTTACTGCTGTTCCTTGAGCAAATCCAGTATTTTGCATTATTGTTCTTAGCTGTTGTGATGTTAAATAATTTCCAGTCAAACTAAAATAATAGGATTGCAAAACTGTAGCACAAGAAGCTACAATTGGTGTTGCCGAACTCGTACCCGAAAAGTTGACATAACTTTGATTAAAATCATTTCCAACTAAAGTAAAAGCCGTTCCTAATTTACCTATAGCTTGTACGTTTTGTCCCCAACCTTGAAGATTTACTCTCGAACCATAAGTGCTATAAGCCAATCTATTATGACTTGTATTTGAAGTTCCAGCTCCAACAATAATTGCACCACTATCACCTCTTTCATTGTAAGTAGCATAACTCGGAGTATCTAAATTTACATAACCATTTCCGGCTGCAGCAACTACTGTAATTCCTGCATCTGTAGCTGCTTTGGTTAAATCCCAAACTACTTGATTGTATTCAGCCATAACATAGTCAGTATCTACAACTGCTGGTCCATCGGCTTGCATTTCATAAACAATAATATCTCCAATAGTTGAATTTGCAACCGATTGGGTAACAGCGTTTATTCGATTATAACCCGATTGTTGCCATTCAGGAAAAAGAACTAATTCAGAAGCACCATGAGCCATTCCAGAAATTCCATACGTTCCTTTATGAGCATATAAAATTCCAAAAACTGCTGTTCCATGTTCTGTATAATCTTCATAAGCTGCAGTAGAAACATTCATACCGGTTGCAATACTCGTATTAATGACGTCTAATTCTTCGTGATTTTTGTTAAAACCATATTCAACATCTCGCATTCTTATATTTTGTCCATTTAATCCCAAATTCCATGCATATTGCATATTTACTCCAGGATTTGATTGAATATAGGTTTGATTTGCTTCGAAATTAGCTGTAGTTGGTGGAATATCAACTGGTGGTTTTGTTGGCTCAAGAGATGTTAAATTACAATATTCAACAATTTTCAATTGTTCTAAAGCTTGACCAA
>DAOLYL010000003.1:21586-28190 GCA_035425765.1 Flavobacterium sp.
ACCTAATCATGAAAATTTTAAAAATACAAGCTCTTCGTGGACCAAATCTTTGGAGTATTCAAAGAAAGAAATTAATTCAAATGCGTTTGGATTTAGAAGAAATGGAGCAATTCCCTACTAATAAAATTGACGGCTTTAGAGAACGTATCGAAGCTATGTTTCCAACCATGATAGAACATCGATGTTCAGAAGGAACACGTGGTGGTTTTTTCTCGCGCATTGAACGTGGAACTTGGATGGGACATGTTATTGAACATATTGCGTTAGAAATTCAAACATTAGCAGGAATGGAAACTGGTTTTGGACGAACTCGCGAAACCAAAACACCCGGAATATACAATGTGGTTTTCAGTTATATGGAAGAAAACGTAGGAATGTTTGCCGCAGAAAGCGCCGTTGCCATTGCCGAAGCTTTAATTTCTGGAAATGAATATGATGTTGAAGCTGATATTCAAAAAATGCGTGAAATTCGCGAACGTGTTCGACTTGGTCCATCAACTGGAAGTATTGTTGATGAAGCCGTTGCAAGAGATATTCCTTGGATTAGATTAGGAACTAATTCACTAGTTCAGTTAGGTTATGGAGTTAATCAAATGCGCTTTCAAGCTACGATAACTTGTAAAACGAGTAACATTGCAGTTGATATTGCTTGTAATAAAGAAGAAACAAAACGAATGCTCGACTTAGCTTCAATCCCTGTAGCAAGTGGTGGAATTTGTGTTGATGAGGAAGATTTAGAAAGTGTAATCAAGAAAATTGGTTATCCAATTGTAATAAAACCATTAGATGGAAATCATGGCAAAGGTGCGTCAATTAATGTCAAAACTTGGGAAGATGCTGTTGAAGGATTAGCATATGCCAAAAAATACAGCCGTAGAGTTATTGTTGAAAAATTCATTACAGGTTATGATTTTAGAGTATTAATTATAGATAATAAATTAGTTGCTGCAGCAAAAAGAGAACCTGCTCATGTTAAAGGTGATGGTGTTCAAACAATTCAACAACTAATTGATGAAACAAATAAAGATCCAAAACGTGGTTATGGTCATGAAAATGTTTTAACCCAAATTGATGTTGATAGAGATACAACTGATTTATTAGAAAAACTCAATTATTCGCTAGATGCAATTCCAAACAAAGGCGAAACGGTTTATTTAAAATCAACTGCAAATCTGAGTACTGGAGGAACTTCTATTGATGTAACCGATATGATGCATCCTGAAAATATTTTTTTATGCGAAAGAATTTCAAGAGTTATTGGACTTGACATTTGTGGTGTTGATATCATGGCAGAAAATTTAACGCAACCTCTAAAAGAAAACGGCGGTTGTATCCTTGAAGTAAATGCTGCTCCTGGATTTAGAATGCACTTAGCACCAAGTGAAGGTTTACCACGCAATGTTGCTGCGCCAGTAATTGACATGCTTTATCCGCCAGGAAAACCAAGCAGAATTCCAATTATTGCGGTAACAGGAACTAACGGAAAAACCACTACTACTCGACTTTTAGCGCATATTGTAAAAAACAATGGTTATCGTGTTGGGTTCACAACTTCCGATGGAATTTATGTGCAAAATCACATGATGGAAAAAGGAGATACAACTGGACCAATTTCTGCTGAATATATTTTAAAAGATCCTACCGTAGAGTTTGCTGTTCTTGAAACTGCTCGTGGCGGAATTCTCCGTGCTGGTTTAGGTTTCAGCCGATGCGATATTGCTATCATTACAAACATTCAAGAAGATCATCTTGGACTTTCTGACATTCATACATTGGAAGATTTAGCAAGAGTGAAAAGCGTTGTAGTTCGCAGTGTTAAAAAAGAAGGTTGGGCAATTTTAAATGCCGAAGATGAACATTGCTTAAGAATTGCAAACGAATTAAGTTGCAACATTGCTTATTTTTCATTGAATGAAGACAATCCAAAAGTGAAACAATTTGCCAAAGAAGGAAAAATTGTTGCCGTTTATGAAAACGGATACATTACCATCAAAAAAGGCGAATGGAAAATTAGAGTTGAACGCGCAACTCATGTTCCACTGACGCTTGGAGGAAAAGCTAAATTTATGATTGCTAATGTTTTGGCAGCAAGTTTAGCCAGTTATTTATATGGTTTTAAAACTGATGATATTAGTTTATCACTTCAAACATTTATTCCAAGTGCAGCACAAACTCCTGGAAGAATGAATATTTTTGATTTCAAAAAATTCAAAGTTTTAATCGATTTTGCTCATAATCCTGCTGGTTATCGTGGTGTTGAAGACTATTTATCATCCGTAGAAGCTACTAAAAAGATTGGAATAATTGCTGGAGTTGGAGATAGACGTGATGAAGACATTAAAGAATGTGCCACTATTGCCGCTCGAATGTTTGACCATATTATTATTCGTCAAGAAAAATATTTAAGAGGAAGAACAGAAGATGAAATCATCAATTTAATTCTTGAAGGTATAAATGCAAGTGGAAAATCAGTAACTCACGAAATTATCCCTAAAGAAACGGAAGCAATAAAGCATGCTATCAACAGTGCTCAAGAAGGAAGTTTTATCACTGCATTGAGTGATGTAGTTACAAATGCTATAGAAATCGTTCAAGAATATTTAGACAAAGAAAATGAAGATGCATAATTTGTAAAAAATACTATTTTATTTAAATATTATACTTACTTTTGCATCAAGGATTCCGAAAGGAAGTTACACCTTACCACAATAGTCGATCGCTCCAGATCGACTTTTGTATTTTATATACCTTCCTATTTTTAAATATTCCACATTTTAAATTAGTGTTTTCAAGACATTTTTCATTTATTTGGTAAATAATTTATCATATTTTAAAAAACTATAAATGAAAACATTTTCTATTCAAGAAATTAACGATGTGCTAAAAGGTACAATAGTTGGTAACATCTCTGAAAAAATTACGGCACCAGAACAACTTGAAATGGCAAGTTCAACTGAAATATCTTTTATAGGAAATAAAAAGTTTGAAAAATATTGGGAAAATTCCAAAGCTTGTGTTGCCGTGGTTAACGAAGATATTGGCATTGAACCTGGAGAAAACAGAGCGTTTATAAAAGTAAAAAACGCCGATTTAGCGATGTCGCAAGTACTCGAACTCTTTGCTCCTGCTCCGCCACAATTTGCTGTAGAAATTCATCCAACCGCCGTTGTAGATTCAACAGCAGTTATTGGAAAAGGAACTAAAATTGGTGCCGGAAGTTATATTGGACCAAATGTAAAAATTGGTGATAACTCAACTATTTATGCCAATGTTACAATACTAGACGAAAGTACTGTTGGTTCTAACACCACTATTTGGTCAGGAACAGTCGTTCGCGAACGCTGTCATATTGGAAATCATTGCGTTCTTCATCCAAATTGTACAATTGGTGCAGACGGTTTTGGTTTTAGACCTTGTCCAGAAAGAGGTTTGGTTAAAATTCCACAAATTGGCAATGTAATTCTACACGATTGGGTTGAAATTGGTGCTAACTCATGTGTTGATAGAGGAAAATTCAGTTCAACAATTGTTGGTTTCGGTTGTAAAATAGATAATTTAGTGCAAATTGGTCATAATTCACGACTTGGAAAATTCTGTATTATGGCAGGAAATTCAGGATTGGCTGGTTCAGTAACTTTAGGAAATGGCGTAATCATTGGTGGAAGTGCTTCGATAAAAGATCATACAACACTTGGTGATGGTGTTATAATTGGTGCAGGTTCGGGAGTTGCAGCGGATGTTGAAGCAGGAAAAACCATGTTGGGTTATCCAGCGATTGAAGCGCGCGACGCTCTAAAACAATGGGCAATTTTAAAAAGATTAGTGAAGGAATCTACTAGATAAAATAAACATATCTAGTTTGTTTTATAGAAAATCTTTAAAGTTCTCTTCGGAACTAAACTAGTTCTCTTCTGAACTAAACTAATTCTCTTCGGAACTCAATTAGTTCTCTTCTGAGCTAAACTAGTTCTCTTCCGAACAGAACTAATTCTATTCAGAAGAGAACTTCAAATTTGAAAATAAAAAAAACCGATACGTTTGTATCGGTTTTTCAGTCAATTATTTTTTCTTTTTAGATTTAGCTTTGCTTTTAGACTTTGCTTTTGCCTTCTTAGCTTTCTCTTTTTTCTTCTTTTTTTCTTTCTCTTTTTTAGCTTTGGCTTTCTTTTTCTCCTTTTCTTTTTTCTCTTTTTTCTTAGCTTTCTCTTTCGCTTTTTGTTTTGCCTTTGCTTTTTTAGCTTTTTCTTTTTCTGAATCTTTCATCTCTGTTGGTGTTTCGTTGTTTAGTTCTACTTTTTCTTCAACTACTTCATTAGAGACAACTTCTTCAGTGATAACTACTGGTTTTGCTGGTCTTCGTCTTGGAGCTGCTGGTTTTGCTGGTGTTGTTGCTTCAGTTGTTGATGCTGGTTTTACTGTTCTTCTTCGTGGAGCAGCAGGTTTTTTTTCGGGTGTAGCATCATTTTGTATTTCTTCAACTTTTTTCTCTATCATCGTTTGTGGTGTTAAATTTTAAATTAATGTAAACTCTATGTAAATTTTACGTTAACAAAAATACAATATAAACAAATGCTCCAATGTTAAGTTTTCGATTTGAGTGAAAACTTAACATTGGAGTTATTATTAGAAAAGACAAAAAGTTAAATCCCTATTTCAACTTGGAAACGCAAATACCAGTTATTTTTAGTGGAACCATCGACAAATTTTAATGTGTCAAAATTCAATTCGGTTTGAAGTTTAAAAGAATGTTCCCAAATATATCTTGTAACACCAACTGAGTATTGTCTAGTATTAGGAGCTAAATCTTTAATATCTTTTCCAACATTTTGAGTTGAATAGCGAGCAATGAATTCATAATTCGATTTGGTGTTGTAACTTGCTTGATAATCAAATCCGTTTCCAACATAAGCAAAACTCGTTTCTGTACTATCATCAGGATTGAAAGTAACAGCATCTTTGGTGGTTGTTCTTGACATATAACTCATCATTGCTGACCAGCCATTATATTTAAACATTCCGTCTAACAAAACAGACTTCATCGTTCTTTCTTCAAATAAATCATTGCCAAGCTGACCTTGAGTTCTTCTGGCATGATTATTTTGTTGAAAAGCACCCGAAAGCATTAATTTTGGTTTCTTTTCTCGAGCAACATCTCCTTCAAAATAAGTTCCGTCTTTGGCGAAAGCACCAAAAGGTAACAATTCAACTTTTCCAGTAAAAGCAACGCCATCATCTGGTTTTTCAGTACTATTTCTTCCTTCACCTGTTGAAACAGCTGTTTTTAAATTATAAGAGAATTTATCTTTGAATTCATTCATGTTATGTACTTGAAAACCAAAATCTCTATCAATTGTAAATCGTGCATTGTTGATGGTTCTATCTGTTAATTGCAATCCTCCAGAGGAATTTACACGTTGACGATTTCCAGGTAATTTTGTTTGTCCAAAACCAATATTCCAATGCTTATTTGGTCTGTAAAAAACGACAGCATCACGAATGATGTTTATATTTTCACCATCGCGAATTTCGCCAACATCGCCAGGAGCAAATGATAATTGGATTGCATAAAGAAATTTTGGATTACCAACATAACCGTCAAAACGCAGTCGCAAACGGCGAATTTGTCCATCATAAGCACCATTTTCTCCATCATTGTCAATATAAGTAATTCTATTCTGCATTCGGAAACGAATGTTTAATTGAAAAATACTATCAGGCGAAGTAAGTCCCAATCCTTTTCCATAACTGTAATAAGGTAATGCAGAAAGTTTTAAATCGTTATCTTCTTTGGTTTGTTTGATAGTAACTTGTGATGATGCTGAAATCGAAAGAAAAAATAAAATTAGTAGTAGTACTTTTTTCATTAGGTTTAGTTGTGTTTTGTTTTTTGATGTTAACTATAATTTGATGTTTTACAAACGATTAATTAACAACTATGAACTAGTTATAAAAAAAGCCAACCCTAACAGTCGGCTTGATGATGTATCAAAATATTATATAAATAATTTTAGTAAATAATAGGTTAAAGCTGCTAAAACTGCCGAAACTGGAATAGTCAAAATCCAAGCCCATAGCAATTTTACTGTGACTCCCCAACGAACTGCTGAAACTCTTTTAGTAACTCCAACTCCAATAATAGAACCTGTGATAGTATGTGTAGTTGAAACCGGTATTTTGAAATGTTCCGTAGAAAATAAGGTCAAAGCTCCAGCTGATTCGGCAACAACACCTTCAAAAGCAGATACTTTCGTGATTTTAGAACCCATAGTTTTTACAATTTTCCATCCACCACTAAGTGTTCCAAGTGCAATAACAGTATAACAAGTTAATGGAATCCAACCTGGCATTTGTCCATCTACTTTTACTCCATCAACTTCGTGTGGTAAAACTACATTTAAGTCCAACCAACCAGCTGACATATCGATATTAGGATTAGATTTTATATAAACGGCAACTGCTGCTGCAATAATTCCCATTACTTTTTGAGAGTCATTTCCACCGTGACCTAAACTAAATGCTGCAGAAGATAAAAGCTGCATTTTTTTCAAAACTTTTTCAGCAGTAGCTGTTGAAAAACTGCTGAATAATAAATTAAATATTGCTA
>DAOLYL010000003.1:28290-30359 GCA_035425765.1 Flavobacterium sp.
TTTAACCAGTTTACAATTTTAAAACCAGCATGTTCTGGATCAGTAACATCTCTAAAACCGTGAGCAATAGCTGCTCCAGCAAAACCACCAATTAAAGTATGTGAAGAAGATGATGGAATTCCTTTCCACCAAGTTAACAAATTCCAAATAATAGCAGCAATAACTCCTGCGAGTATAACTACTAAATCAATGCTAGCAGTATGTGCCGTTTTAGCGACTGTATCAGCAACACCAAATCCAAAAACCCAATAAGCCATGAAGTTGAAAAGCGCAGCCCAAAGTACGGCTTGAAATGGTGTTAAAACCTTAGTCGCTACAATTGTTGCAATAGAATTGGCTGCATCATGAAAACCATTGATATAGTCAAAAACTAAAGCAAGAAAAATGATTATTAAAAGTAAAGTAAAATCCATAAATAATTTTTAATTTTTAAAGATTAATGATTAATCTTTTGATTTTGCAGTTTTAATACTACTTGTAATTAATTTGATAATTTCAACAGCGTCAAGATTAATGCTTTCATAAGAATCATTTAACAAATAATCAGTTTTATGCAAAAGTTCTAACCAATAAATCGTTTCATTAATTTCTTTTTGAGCAATTGAAAGTTTATGAATAAAATCCTGTTTACTTTGCCCAAATTCTGCTTCTCGAACCATCGCTCCAACTGAAGTTCCACTTCTTAAAACTTGTTTAGACAAAACATATTCTTTATGCTCAGAAGTTAGAAATTTATAAAGATTGACAATTCTTATTGCAAAAAGCAAACTTTTATCTTTTAAAACATTCTCTTTCATTAATAATTAATCTTTTAAAATTATTAAATTAATTATGAATGTTTTACTGAGATTTGCTCCATAACGTTAGAAACACTTTTACATTTATCAGATGCTGATTCTAAGGCAGAAAGTACTTCTTTGTATTTGATTATGTTTTTTGCGTCATTCTCATTTTCAAAGATGTCAGCAACAGCTTTATCAAAAACAGAATCTGCTTTACTTTCTAATTTATTGATTTTTTTACACGTTTCTTTAATCGATTTATGATTCATTTCTTTCAATTCTTTGATACCAACTGCAATTAGTTGGCAAGCTTCTAAATTGATTTCTGTTAATTTTCTAATCGATTTTGTAATTTTCTCAACCTGATATAAACGCATTTTACTTGCAGCACTGTGCATATAATCAGCCACATTATCAATAGCTTTAATCAAAGAGTGTATATCTTCTCTATCAAATGGTGTGATAAAATTTCTACTTAATTCTAAATGCGTTTTATGAGTTATCTCTTCAATGGTAACTTCAAGTTCTTCGATTTTTTTATAATATTCTTCACGCTCTTCTTTTGGAGCATTTACAGCTTCGTGCAATGTTTCTGCTAATACTACTAAATTTAATGATGCTTGTTCAAAAAGAGGAAAGAATTTTTTATCTTTTGGAACTAAAAACTGGAAAATACTGTTTATAGACATAATGTTAAAATTTGACGCAAATGTATTACTCTTATGTTAAGTGAATATTAAATGTATTATGACTATTTTTTATAGAAATTTACAATTTCTTAACATTGAAATTGTCTAATATTTATCATAATTTCACACATTGAAAACGTTTTCGTAGATTAGCAACCCGAATAAAACAACAGCAATATATTTTACAAATGGACATCAACTTCAACAAAAACGAAGACCACAACAGACTTTTACTTTCCGATTTAAAACAACGATTTGCTAAAGTCAAACTTGGCGGTGGCGAAAAACGTATCGAAAAATTACATGCTGAAGGAAAAATGACAGCACGCGAACGCATTGATTATTTGCTTGACGCAAAAGCAAATAACATCGAAATTGGCGCATTTGTTGGCGACGGAATGTATGCCGAACATGGTGGTTGTCCTTCTGGTGGCGTTGTGGTAAAAATGGGTTACATCAAGGGAAAACAATGTATTGTTGTAGCTAATGATGCAACCGTAAAAGCTGGAGCTTGGTTTCCAATTACAGGAAAAAAGAACCTTCGTGCGCAAGAAATCGCGATGGAAAACCGTTTACCAATCATTTATTTGGTCGATTC
>DAOLYL010000004.1:0-30077 GCA_035425765.1 Flavobacterium sp.
AAATTACAATAGAAACCGTTGATAGTAACTGCTCCTTTATCGGTAGAAACTCCATCACCAAATTGAACTGTATGATTTAATCCCGCAGCATTATGCACTGATGAATTATAAGCAAATGAATAACTGTTTAAATTTCCGTCATAAAAAGTTAATGCAACTGGCGGAGTAACAACTCCTGTAAGCGGAAGTGACATTTCTAACTTCGTACCATTAATCGCTGTTACCGTAGTTCCTGGTTGAATACCTGTTCCAGCTACTGCTTGTCCAACAATAATTGCTGGATTTGCTGCTGATAAAATAATTACATTGCTTCCACTTGAAACCGCAGATAATGTTACATTTTGAGCTGTATCAATTGGCGAAGTTGCTAATCCTGAAACAGGTTGTGACAACGTAATTCCTCCAGTTCCCGAAATACCTCCACCTGCATTTATAACTGTAGTTCCTGCAGGAATTCCCGGTCCTGAAATTTGTTGTCCTATCGCTAAATTGTAGAAATCTCCAGTAGTTGGAAGTACAATGTTTCTTTGACCATTTGCCATAGCAGAAAAAGTCAATGTAGGACTTGTTTGTGCTGATTCTGTTGGTAATGATAATGTCAAACTAATACTGATTAAAGCCGAAACAGCTGTAATTGTAGTTCCTGGCTGAATACCTGGACCTGAGATTTGCTGTCCAACACCAAACATATTTACATTAACAAATGAAGCTGGCACTGATATTCCCGTAACACCTGCAGCAAATGTATTTACATTTTGTGTAAAGTTTCCAGGTAAAGTAGTTAATACAAAATCATTACCTGATGTTGCAGTTGTTGCAACCGTATTATTTACAAGTGGATCAACAATTGTAATTTTTCCACCTGTTAATGAAACATTTGAAGTATTCAATTTAAAAGAACTTCCACCTTGTCCAACGCTTGTTGAAGCATCGCCAGCATTGTTACTATCTACAATAATATCGCCACCAGTATGGTTAAACGTACTTCCTGCAACATGAACAACACTTCCATTAACGGTTAGTGTTCCACCAGAAACAGTATTTACACCGCTATTTGAAAAAACAGCATTGTTATTAGTACAACCAACTGTTAAACTTCCTGATGCATTTACTAAAGTTCCACCAGAATTAATAGTAACTCCAGCAGCATTATTTCCTGCAGAGTTTACCGTTACTGTGTGACCATTCGCAATAGTAACTACATCACTACAAGAAGGAACACCACTTGGTGACCATGTTGCTGCATCATTCCAGTTTCCTGTTATTGCTGATGTTTTTGTTGTTGTTCCTTGAACAGATGATGAACCAATTCCAACATAGAATGGTGAAGTTGTTAAATCAGCATCTGCAATTCCTTTTCTTACTGCAAATGGTGAAGTTGTTCCATTACTATGAGTTCCAATTACTGAACTCACATTCATTACTCTTGAACTTCCATCCAAAGCATTGTATGCTCCAACAGCATAAAGCCCTAGAGTATAAGTTCCAGAACTTACATAAGTACTTCCTGCTTTTGAAATATTCCAACTTCCGTTAAATCTATCGGTAACTGTATAAGAACCATCAGCTACAGAAAGTCCTGTTGTCATTGTAGTAGCATCAATATAACTCATTGCTAATTCTCCAGCAGTTGTTGCACCTGTATTTATTAAAAATGCCCATCTGCTTTGTCCTGAATCACTCAAGAAAGGAAACAAAACAGTACTATTTGGATTGTAATCTATTCCTGGATCGATATTTGTTCCCATTGCGGAAGTTCCATACCATCTCGAAATTTCTCCTCCAATAAATCCTCCACCTGGAGAACAAAGGAAATTATTAGAAAACATTGAAGCAAAGTTTCCTATATATAATTTATTAGAACCAAGAGCTATTTTACCTGTATTAAGTCTAAGTGCATTTTTGATTCTTACATCATTCAATTGCCAATCAATATTTGGTATTGCTGAACTTGTATTCGTTATTGTTAATTGATTAATAATACCAACTGTATTAGTAGTTGTAGTAGAAGCTAAAATTCCGCCAATAACACCTGTTCCATCAGAAGAAATCGTTTGAAGTTCTGAACCAAATAAAGTTAAAACTCCAGCTCCAACTGCTGAACTTCCAACAGACATGTCTAATCTACCCGAAGATACAATATCAATATTATGACCAACTTTTAATGATTTTCCAGTAGTTCCATTATAAACATTAAATCTAGCTCCTGAACCACTTATCAATAAATCATTACTAATTGTAAATTCATCACTTGTAACTCCAAAATCTACTACAGCATTAGCTCCAGCGATATACATATTATTAGCTCCAAGATTTCTATTATCAATAGTTACTGTATGATCACCATTAATAACTACATCATCCGATGGTGAAGGAACATATCCTGCATCCCAAGTAGCTGGATTTGTAAAATTACCTGTAGCAACCGAAGCAATCTCTGAACCACCAGTTCTAGAAACCAACGAAATATTATCAATAGCTGCTGGAGGATTTGTTCCACCACCATTACCATTACTCCACATAAAAATTAATCTAACGGTTGTTCCTGCAAAACTTGCTGGAATAAACCCAAAAGCTTTTTGGGTAACTGCATTAATACTTCCATAAGCTACAGAAGTTGCACCAGCCAAAGTAGCTGGAACACTGTTTTGAACATCTAATCCAACTGGTGTATAACTTGTTGGAGCTGCAAAAACTTGCCAAGTAGAATTGGTTGTTCCAACTGATTTCCAATCAAAAGTTAAAGCAATATTAGTTTGACCTGCAGGAATAACTATATCTCTATAGAAAAAGACAGTTCTTGCACCCGAAACACCAACATAGGAATTCGTTTCGCCATTATCAAGCGATACATAAGCTGAATTACCTGTAATTGCTCCAGAATTTACAGCAGTTCCTAAAACCCATTTAACAACACCTGCACCTTCATTGGCAACTGTCCAACCATTGGCAGCAAAAGTGCTACCTGTTTCAAAACCACCATCAGCAGTTGGAATAAGCTGTGTTTGTGCTTGCATTTCTGTTATAGAAAACAAAAGCATCAAAACAACTGCTACAAAACCGTTTGATTTTGGTTTTTGTCCATTACTCATTTTGCCTAGTGACAAAATAGTTTCAAATGAACTTTTCAAAGCGTAATTTGTAATCATAATTTTTTGAAATTGGTTAATTGAATAAGTAGTAAAAGTATTTGTTTGATTCTATATAAAAAAAGACAACACTTTCTAATTTAACGAAATTTAAAAGTGTTTTATAATTATAAAGCTTAATAAACAAAGGGTTGGAATAACATAATGCCATAAAAAAACAAAAAAAGCAACTAACTTATTGAAACCTTTTTTTTAGTGGTTAATTAGTTGCTGTTTGCACGTTTATTATTCCTTCAAAAAAACCTAATATTAAGGACTTATTCTTATAAAAAACAAAGGATCTCATAAAATGGTTTTGTTTGCTTTTTCTCAGAACTAGCATCCGCATTTATAAAACTGTCACCAATATTTATAAAGTAACCAACCTTTTTTATAAAACTTCCATCCAACTTTTCAAAACTTGCGTCCGCCATTATAATTATTCCATCCAACTTTTCAGATCTCGCGTCCAACTTTTCAATGTTTCCATCTAACTTTTTAAAGCTCAAGTCCGTCGTTTCAATCTTTCCTTCAGCACCTTTAAATTTTTTCTGAGCAATTGCAAACCTCTAATAAAAAAATTAGGCAAAATCGATCTTTATTTTTAGTTATCCCTATCCTTTTAAAAACTTAATGTTCTTTTTCAATCCTTCTAATTGAGTTCTTTTTAAAGGAGAATTGGTAAATACTTTAGCAAAAGTTTCCTCAGTAATTTCTTCCCAGTCTTTTTTAGAATAAGATAATAATTCAGGATAAGGAGTAAATAAAGGTTCGCTGTGAGGTTTAGAAAAACCATTCCATGGACAAATATCTTGACATACGTCACAACCAAACATCCAATCATCAAATTTTCCTTTCATTTCTTGAGGAATGTTTTCTTTAAGTTCGATAGTAAAATAAGAAATACATTTACTGCCATCAACAATATAAGGCGCAACAATAGCTTGTGTTGGGCAAGCGTCAAGACAAGCAGTACATGAACCACAATGGTCAGTTGTAGCATGGTCATATTCTAGCTCTAGATCTAAAATTAATTCGGCTATAAAATAAAAAGAACCTACTTTTTGAGTAATTAAATTACTGTTTTTACCAATCCAACCTAATCCACTTTTTGCTGCCCAAGACTTTTCCATTACGGGTGCAAAATCCATAAAAGCACGACCAGAAACATCACCAATCTCAGTTCGAATAGCTCTTAGAAGTTTTTTTAATTTTTTCTTTAAAACAGAATGATAATCTTTTCCGTAGGCATATTTTGAAATCTTATAACTTTCTTCATTTTGAAAATCTGCTGGATAATAATTCAATAATAATGTAATCACACTTTTAGAATCCGGAACTAATAAGGTTGGATCTAGTCGTTTATCAAAATAATCCGCCATATAATCCATTTTGCCTTGACTATTTTGGTTCAACCAATTTTCTAATCGTGGCGCATCTTCTTCCAAAAAACCTGCTTTAGAAATTCCACAAGAAAGAAAGCCGAGCTTATTGGCTTCGGCTTTGATGAATTGCGTATATTTTTGTTTATTGTTTATCAAAGTTTAAAAAAGTTCTCCTTGATTCAACCCTTTAATTCTTCCTAGATGTTTATAAGCTTTCTCAGTAACTTCTCTACCACGAGGTGTTCTAATAATAAATCCTTCTTGAATTAGAAATGGTTCATAAACTTCTTCAATAGTTTCACCACTTTCAGAAACGGCTGTTGCCAAAGTAGAAAGACCAACTGGTCCGCCTTTAAATTTATCAATAATGGTGGTGAGTATTTTGTTATCCATTTCATCCAAACCATGCGCATCTACATGCAACGCTTTTAATGAAAATCGTGCTATTTCAATATCGATTTTTCCATTACCTTTAATTTGAGCAAAATCACGAACCCGACGAAGTAATGCATTTGCAATTCTTGGTGTTCCACGACTTCTTCCAGCAATTTCGATAGCAGCTTCCATTGTAATTGGCATTTTTAAAATAGCAGAACTACGTTGAACAATTGTCGTTAATAATTCTGTGTTGTAATATTGCAATCTACTTTGAATTCCAAAACGAGCTCGCATTGGAGCGGTTAACAATCCAGAACGTGTCGTTGCACCAACGAGTGTAAAAGGATTTAAGTTAATCTGAACCGTTCGTGCATTTGGACCCGATTCAATCATAATATCAATTTTAAAATCTTCCATTGCAGAATATAAATATTCTTCAACCACAGGACTTAATCGATGAATTTCATCAATAAACAGAACATCTCTTTCTTCTAAATTAGTTAACAATCCAGCTAAATCACCTGGTTTATCTAAAACTGGACCAGATGTTATTTTTATTCCAACGCCAAGTTCATTTGCTAAAATATTGGCTAAAGTAGTTTTTCCTAATCCTGGCGGACCATGAAATAAAGTGTGATCAAGTGCTTCATCTCTTTGATTAGCTGCTTCAACAAATACTTTTAAGTTATCTAAAACTTGTTCTTGTCCAGTAAAATCATCAAAAGATAGAGGTCTTAACTTTTTTTCTAAGTCAAGTTCTTCAGGGTTGAAATTAGAATTCGTGGGATTGAGATTTTCATTCATATTACAAATATAGGATAAAGTTGTGTGCAAATAAAAATGCCTTTCGATAAGGAAAGGCATTTTTATATTTTATAAAGAAAATTAGTGATGTAACACTTCTTCTCCTTCTTTCATAGGAACATTTTGAGGAACAAAATCTTCATCATGACCTGGTTTGCTATAATCGTATGGCCATCTGTGAACGTGAGGAATTTCTCCTGGCCAGTTTCCGTGCATATGTTCAACTGGAGCTGTCCATTCTAATGTATTAGATTTCCATGGATTTTGAACTGATTTCTTTCCGTAGAAAATACTGTGGAAGAAGTTCCATAAAAACACCACTTGGAAAACACCACCAACCAAAGCAAATACAGTAATGATTACATTAACATTTGCTAAATCATCAAATAATGGAAAGTTGGTATTTGTATAATATCTTCTTGGTAAACCTGCCATTCCAATAAAGTGCATCGGGAAGAAAACTCCATAAGCACAAACTGCAGTTACCCAAAAGTGAGCGTAACCTAAATTTTTGTTTAACATTCTACCAAACATTCTTGGAAACCAATGATAAATTCCAGCAAACATTCCATAAAGAGCAGAAATACCCATTACTAAGTGAAAGTGAGCAACAACAAAATAAGTATCGTGAACGTTAATATCAAGTGTACTATCTCCAAGAATAATCCCTGTTAAACCACCAGTGATAAATGTAGAAACTAATCCAATAGAGAATAACATCGCAGGATTTAACTGCAAGTTACCTTTCCAAAGAGTTGTAATATAATTAAAAGCTTTTACAGCAGATGGAATTGCAATCAATAGAGTTGTAAATGTAAATACAGAACCTAAGAAAGGATTCATTCCAGAGATAAACATGTGATGTCCCCAAACGATCGTTGACAAAAATGCGATTGCAATTATAGACATAATCATCGCTCTATATCCAAAAATTGGCTTACGTGAGTGAGTTGCAATAACTTCAGAAGTAATACCTAATGCTGGTAATAATACAATATAAACTTCAGGATGACCTAAGAACCAGAATAAATGTTCAAATAAAACAGGAGAACCACCTTGATAATTTAAAACTTCACCTGCTAAATAAATATCAGACAAGAAGAATGATGTTCCAAAACTTCTATCCATAATCAACATTAAAGCAGCTGATAATAATACTGGGAAGGAAATAATACCAATGATAGCAGTGATAAAGAAAGCCCAAATTGTTAATGGCAATCTTGTCATTGACATTCCTTTTGTTCTAAGATTGATAACTGTTACTACATAATTCAGCGAACCTAATAGTGAAGATGCTATGAAAATTGCCATAGAAACTAACCAAAGTGTCATTCCAGTACCTGAACCAGATATTGATTGAGGCAATGCACTCAATGGTGGATAAATTGTCCAACCTGCTGATGCTGGTCCTGATTCTACAAACAAGGAACATACCATGATAACACTTGATAAGAAGAACAACCAATAGGAAACCATATTAAGGAAACCAGAAGCCATATCTCTTGCACCAATTTGAAGCGGAATAAGTAAATTACTAAATGTTCCACTAAGACCAGCTGTTAATACAAAGAATACCATTATGGTTCCGTGTATTGTTATCAAAGCAAGATAAACATCATTAGTCATAACTCCTTCTGGAGCAAATTTATCACCTAAAAGGATATTAAATATTTTGAATGATTCTTCAGGCCAAGCCAATTGCATTCTAAATAACATTGACATACCAACACCAATAACACCCATTATTATACCTGTAATCAAATATTGTTTAGAGATCATTTTATGATCAATACTAAAAATATATTTGCTTATGAAAGTATCTTTATGGTGATGTTCGTGGTCATGACCATGATCATTATCGTGTGCGTGGTTGTGAGCTTCTGCTGACATATTTTTAAAATTTAATTTTCTTAAAGTAATTATTTTTCTTCTGCATGAGCAACTACAGTAGTGTCTTTAACTGTTGCCGATGTAGTATCTTTTTTTGCTGAAGCAGCAACTTCAGCATCTTTAGTTGCCTTTTCCTCAGCTAATGAAGTTTTAACAGCACTAACGATTGTCTGTTTGTCTTTCAACCATGCTTTAAAATCTTCAGGAGTATCAACAACTATTTTCATTTGCATATTATAATGCGAAGCACCACAGATTTTATTACATAATAACAAATAATCAAATGTGTATGGGTCAAGTGCTGGTTGACCTTTAGCGATTAAATCTTGACTTTTCTTAGCTCTAATTGAATTAATATTAGCAACTTTTTCAATCATTGCTGGTCTATCTCTCATTTCAGCAGTTGTTACTGTTGGAATAAAAGAAAAATTAGTCACCATTCCTGGAACACAATTCATTTGTGCTCTAAAATGTGGCATATATGCTGAGTGTAAAACGTCTTGTGAACGCATTTTAAAAATTACTCTTTTCCCTTTTGGGATGTGGAGTTCTTTAGATGCAAAGTCATCTTGAGCATTTGGATCAGATAAATCTACTCCTAAATTATTTACTCCTTCAATGTATCTTACGTTAGCTTTTCCAAGAACATTATCAGCTCCTGAATATCTTGCTTCCCAGTTGAATTGTTGTGCATATAGTTCAATTACAATAGCATCTTGCTCTTGTTCTTTATCAACAAACATAATGTTGTTCCAAGCATATAATCCATAAAGAATTAAACCTGCTAAAACTACTGCTGGAATAGAACTCCAAATTACTTCAAGTTTATTATTATCTGCAAAATACATTGCTTTTTGTCCTTCTCTTCCTCTATATTTAAAAGCAAAATAATGTAATAATGCTTGCGTAATAGTTTGAACGATAAAGATCAAAACCAACGAAATAATCATTAAGTTATCTACTAATGGACCATGTTCTGAAGCGGAATCACTCAATAATGGAAAGTGACCATAATTTAGAACACAATATATAGTTGTTATGTATATAAATACAAGAAAGGCAAACATTAAGTAACCGTTTACTTTATTGTCATTGTCATTTGCAACTTGTGTATCGTTAACATTTGCACCAACTTGAGTTAAGTCGAAAATCTTTGTTAACTGCCACAAGGCAACTGCCAATAAAGCTACAACTATAAGTATCAAAAGAGTTGTCATTTGTTTTTTACTTTAAAATATTAATAATGAAAATGTTTACTTTCTTCAATGAATGGGTTTCTTTTTGGAACTAACGGTGCTTTAGTAAGTGCCGAAAAGATAACAAAGATAAATAATCCAACAAAGAACAAAATAGATGCAATTTCTGGAATTCCAATGAACCATCTGTCACCAACTGTTGCTGGCATTATCATATTGAAGAAATCAACATAATGACCGAATAAAATTATTATACCTGCCATTACTATAATCCAGAAAACACGTTTGAAATCGGTGTTGATTAACAGTAATATTGGGAAAATAAAATTCAAAAATACTGCTCCAAAAAAAGGAAGATTGAAATGTTCAATTCTAGTTTTGAAGTAAGTCACCTCTTCAGGAATGTTTGAATACCAAATCAACATGAATTGAGAAAACCATAAGTATGTCCAAAAAACACTAATACCAAACATGAATTTTGATAAATCGTGAATATGACTTGAGTTTACATTTTCTAAATATCCTTTTGATTTTAAATAGATGGTTACCATTTGAATAACTGTAATTCCACTCACAAAGAAGCTTGCAAAAACATACCATCCAAATAAAGTACTAAACCAGTGTGGATCAACTGACATAATCCAATCCCAAGACATAATTGATTCAGAAACAATAAAGAAAACTAAAAATGCCGCTGACAATTTGAAGTTCTTTTTGTAGAATGAATTATCGTTAGCTTCGTCTTGAGCTAAACAATTTTTTCTTGAATAATATCTGTATAAATTCCAAACCGTTAAGAACAATATTGCTCTAATTATCCAGAAAGGGAAATTCAAATAACCTGATTTACCAGCTATCATGTGGTCATAATTCTCATGTCCAACTTCGGTTACTCCATCATTCATCCATACGAATAAGTGATTTAAGTGGAAACCTGAACACAATAATAAGACAAAGAAAATTATAGATCCTGGCAACAAATAAGAAGTAACACCTTGCATTACTCTAAATAATACTGGAGACCAACCAGCTTGTGCCACTTGTTGAATCGCATAAAAAGCTAAAGCTCCAAGTGAAATCAACATAACAAATAGACATGCAACATATAATGCTGCCCAAGGTTTATTTTGTAATTGATGTAATACGTGTTCTGCATGCTCTTTGTGATCATCATGTTCGGCGCTTGCATTATTATCATGAGCTTTGTTAGCTACTACTTCAGCATGAGATTCTACTGCTTCTTCAGTGTGATCTACTGTTTTTGCAGCTAAAGTAGTATCGTGTGCTACAGAATCAACATGTTTCTCACTCTGAGTAGTAACTACTATTGGTTCAGCATGCGATTCGTGCGTTGCTTCATCTGCATTTACTTCATGTCCATTAGCGGCTTTGTGACCACTTCCATGATGTTCTGCTTCTTCAGCTTTTAACATGGCCTCAACTTCATGAATATCTTTTGGTGCAGTTAAAAAACCATAACCAATCCCAAGGATACCAACGATCATTAGAACAAAAGAAAAGGTTTTTAATTTACTTGAAAATGTATACATATCTATAACAATCTGTTTATTCTACAATTATAATTCGCTTTTCAGTTTTTGAACATAAGCGGCAACTTGCCATCTTTCTTCTTTGCTCAACTGATTAGCATGAGAACCCATTGAATTTAATCCATAAGTAATTACATGAAAAATACTACCTTCAGTAATTGGTCTATCAGCATAACTAGGAACACCTAAAAACTTTTCATTGGTAACTAATTTTCCCTTACCATTTCCAGCAGTTCCATGACAAATAGCGCAATAAATATCATATAATTCTTGAGCTTTTTTCATATCAACTTGATTTGCATCAAGAGGTGATTTTAAATTAGCTTTTGCCAACTCATAACCTTCCGTCGTGTTTGGATATTCATAAGGTTCATAACCTCTTTTAATTGTTCCATCAGGAGGCAATTGCCCTGATTTTCCTTTTAAACCAGTTGGAGAATTAAAAGCATCAGCTTCGGCATAAGTTTCATAAGCTACCGATTCATACATGTTTGGCATGTATTGGTAATTTGGTTTCAAGTCATCTTTACAAGATACCGTTGAAACTATTATTACTACTGTAAATACTATTTTAAGTAAATTTTTCATACTCTATTATTAATGCTTTTCTACAACTTTAACTTCTACTGCACCAGTGTTTTGAAAAAACTTAACTAGTTCCACTTCATTGTCGTTTACTGATACTTCCATTAAGAAATGATCATCCGTAGTTCTTACATCTGGATTTTCAGCTTGCTTAAATGGCCATAATTTACTTCTCATATAAAAAGTGATTACCATTAAGTGAGCGGCAAAAAATACAGTCATCTCAAACATAACAGGAACAAAAGCTGGCATATTTTGATAGTATGCAAAACTTGGTTTACCACCAATGTCTTGTGGCCAGTCTTCAATCATGATATAATTCATCATAACTGTTGCAACTGTCAAACCAATACAACCATAGATAAAAGCACAAATGGCTAATCTTGTTGGTGGAATTCCCATTGCTTTATCCAATCCGTGAACAGGAAATGGTGTAAAAACTTCTTCAATATGGTGATGTGCTTTTTTGGTTTGCTTTACAGCATCCATCAAGATGTCATCATCATTATATATTGCGTGTATAACTTTAGTACTACTCATGACAAATATTAATGTTTATCTGAATGATTATCTCCTTTTAGTTCTCTTTCTCTCTTATAGTTTTCACCAGAAGATTTCAAAATTGTTTTTACCTCTGCTTGAGCAATCACAGGGAAAGTTCTAGCATATAAAAGGAATAATACAAAGAAGAAACCGATTGTTCCAATAAAAATTCCAATATCAACAAATGTTGGTGAGAACATTGTCCAAGATGATGGTAAATAATCTCTGTGAAGTGACGTTACGATAATTACAAAACGCTCAAACCACATTCCAATGTTTACTACAATTGAGATTATAAAAGAGAACATGATACTTGTTCTTAATTTTTTAGACCACATAAATTGAGGTGAGAACACGTTACATGTCATCATTGCCCAATAAGCCCAAGCATAAGGTCCAGTTGCTCTGTTTAAGAAAGCATATTGCTCATACTCTACACCAGAATACCATGCTACAAATAACTCGGTAATGTAAGCAACACCAACGATAGAACCTGTAATCATAATTACAATATTCATTAATTCGATATGTTGTATTGTAATATAAGCTTCTAAGTTAGAAACCTTTCTCATGATGATAAGTAATGTATTTACCATCGCAAATCCAGAGAATACAGCACCAGCAACGAAATATGGTGGGAAAATAGTTGTATGCCATCCAGGAATTACAGAAGTTGCAAAGTCAAAAGATACAATAGTGTGAACAGAAAGTACAAGTGGAGTTGCTAAACCTGCTAATACAAGAGAAACTTCTTCAAAACGTTGCCAGTCTTTAGCTCTTCCGCTCCAACCGAAACTTAAAATAGAGTAAATCTTTTTGTTGAAAGGAGTTACAGCTCTATCTCTTAACATTGCAAAGTCAGGCAATAATCCAGTCCACCAGAAAACAAGTGAAACAGAAAGATACGTAGAGATTGCGAATACATCCCAAAGTAACGGTGAATTAAAGTTTACCCAAAGAGAACCAAATTGATTCGGAATTGGAACAACCCAATATGCTAACCAAGGTCTTCCCATGTGAATAATTGGAAATAAACCTGCTTGAATAACCGAGAAAATGGTCATTGCTTCTGCAGAACGGTTAATTGCCATTCTCCATCGTTGACGGAATAATAAAAGTACTGCAGAAATCAAAGTTCCAGCGTGACCGATACCAACCCACCAAACGAAATTGGTGATATCCCAAGCCCAACCTACTGTTTTATTTAATCCCCAAGTTCCAATACCTGTAGATATTGTGTAAATGATGCAACCAATTCCCCAAAGGAAAGCGATCAATGCGATGGAAAAAACTGTCCACCATTGTTTGTTTGCTCTACCTTCAACTGGAGCAGCTACATCAACTGTTACGTCGTGATAAGTTTTATCACCTATAACTAAAGGTTTTCTAATGGGTGCTTCGTAATGAGACGACATAATCCTTTATATTGTTTGTAATTATTATATATTTCTTACTTTAACTTGGTAAACCACATTTGGTTTTGTTCCAACACTTTCTAATAAGTGGTAAGCTCTTTTATCCTCTGCTAATTCAGCAATTTTATTTGCCTTATTATTTATATCTCCAAATGCCATCGCGCCAGTAGAACAAGCAGCAGAACATGCAGTTTGGAATTCATCAACAGCTACTTCTCTTCCTTCACGTTTAGCAGTAAGGATTGTTTTTTGTGTCATTTGAATACACATAGAACATTTTTCCATAACTCCACGAGAACGAACATTCACATCTGGATTAATAACCATACGACCTAAATCGTTGTTCATATGGAAATCAAATTCGTCATTATTGTTATATAAGAACCAGTTGAAACGACGCACTTTATAAGGACAGTTGTTTGCACAATATCTAGTTCCAACACATCTATTGTATGCCATTTGGTTTTGACCTTGACGACCGTGAGATGTTGCAGCTACTGGACAAACTGTTTCACATGGCGCATGATTACAGTGTTGACACATAATTGGCTGGAAAACAACTTGTGGATTATCCGCAGGATTTTCCATGTCACCAAATCCACCTAACGAACCTTTGTCACCAAATAATCCGTCAAATTCTTTTTTCTTTTTATTATCACCAGCAAAAGTATCTTCAGAAGAATAATATCTATCAATACGCAACCAGTGCATATCACGACTTCTTCTAACCTCAGATTTTCCTACTACAGGTACATTATTTTCTGCGTGACAAGCAATAACACAAGCACCACAACCTGTACAAGAATTTAAATCAATTGACAAATTGAAATGATGACCGATAGAACGATCAAATGATTCCCATAAATCAACAGACGTTGCTTCAACTTCTTTATGGTCTAATGAAACCATCGGTGCAGGATTCCAAACCTGTGGTTCATTATATTTTGTACTGAATATTTCTAAAGTTGTTTCTTTAACAATATCACCTCTACCCATTAATGTTCTTTGCGATTGAACACAAGCAAATTCGTGTTCTCCACTAGCTTTAGAAAGGGTAACAGATTGTACGTTATTAAAGTTAGAATACAAAGCATAAGCATTAACTCCAACTTGCATTTCTTCTTTCATCGAAGCTTTTCTACCATAACCTAACGCTAAACCTAAAGTTCCAACCGCTTGACCTGGTTGAACAATTACTGGAACAGTAATTTCAGTTTTACCTGATTTGATAGTAGCATAGCTTCCATTTAATCCACCGTTTGCAACAATTTCATTTGCTAATTCTAATTTATCAGCATCGGCTTTAGAAACAGTTACATAATTATCCCAAGAAACTCTTGTGATTGGATCAGGAAACTCTTGCAACCAAGGATTGTTTGCTTGTTGTCCATCACCTAAACCAGTTTTAGTATATAAATTTAATTCAAAACCTTGTACAGATTTAGATTGAGCCAAAGCATTTGCTGCTCCAGAAAAATCAGCCGAACTTACAGTTGCTGCAACTAAAGTTCCAACTGAAACACCATCATGCAATGTTTTATTCCAAGTTGCACCATTAATATATGCTGCTGCATTTGATTTTATGTAATCGTAAAACGAAACTGTATTCCCATTCCAGTCTAACAATGCTTCTTGAAATTGTTTAGAACTAAATAATGGTTTGATTGTTGGTTGTACTAAAGAATAAGTTCCTTTTGTCAACATTAAATCATTCCAACTCTCTAAATAATGAGGTGTTGGAACTGCAATATTTGTAATTGAAGCTGTTTCATCTTCTTTTATAGAAAAAGCTACAGACAATTTTACTTTTTTCAAACCAGAAACAAAAGCATCGCTATTTGCTAATGTATAAACTGGGTTAACACCGCTTAACAAAAGAGTATGAACAGTTCCAGCATTCATATCTGCAACAAGTTGAGCTACTTTTTCGTTAGAACCTTTTCTTATTTGTCTTGTTTCGATAGTTGAAAATGCTTCACTCTTCAATGCTTGATTGATAGCTAAAACAAGTAATTGAGCATTTTTATCTTGAATACCAGAAACTAAAACCCCTTTTGAACCAGCATCTCTTAATTGCTGAGCTGCTTTCACAACTACATCTTCATTTGCCACTTTTCCAGTAGCAATTGATGAGCCAGTAATTACATTATATATTTTAACTAAAGCTAATTTTTGATTAGCAACTGTCATTGGTACTCTTTTATCAGCAGAAGCACCAGACAAAGTCATGTTTGCTTCAAACTGAAAATGTTTTGACATTTTTCCCGCTTGTGGAACTCTTCCTTTTGCATATCCTGTATCAAATCCGCCACCTTGCCAATCTCCTAAAAAGTCAGCTCCAACAGAAACGATAACATTAGCTTTTGAAAAATCATAATCTACTAAAGCTCTTTCTCCAGAAACTGCTTCGAAAGCATCAAGTGCTGCCGATTCAGACACTGCATCATAAACAACATGCTTTGCCGTTGGATTTTTTGCAATAAATTCAGCGATTAACTTTTCAGTAGATGGACTAGCTAAAGTGTTAGTTAAGATTACAACTTGTCCACCTTTTGCTTTTGCATCAGCTAAGCTAGCTTTAACTTTTAAATCAGCTTCTTGCCAAGTTGCAGTTTTACCAGCAATCTTAGTTTGCTTTAATCTTAAATTATCATATAAAGACAAAACAGAAGCATGAACTCTTGCATTTGCAGCAAATTTTGCTCCAGCAACTGTATTATTTTCAATTTTAATTGGACGACCTTCGCGAGTTTTCACTAATAAATTAGCAAAATCAAAACCATCGAACATAGTTGTTGCGTAATAATCTGCAACACCAGGAATGATTTGTTCTGGTTGAAGAACATAAGGAATTGACTTATGAACTGGACCTTCGCACGCTGCCAATGTTGCTGCAGCTGTACTAAATCCAACATATTTTAAGAAATCACGACGAGTAGTTGATGAAGATGATAATGAGTCCTTGTCAGATAAAAATTCATCTGTTGGAATTGCTTCCACGAATTCATTATTTCTAAGCGTCTCAACAATAGAACTATTTTCGTTTAGTTCCTCAACACTTTTCCAGTATTTTTTGTTAGATGACATCGTATATAAATATTAGCTTCTTAATTTATTTTTGTTTATTCGATAATTTGGTTATTTGTTTAATCGGTTGAAAAATAACCGAATTACAAATCAGCAAATTAGTAATGACACTTACCACATTCTAAACCTCCCATTTGTGCTGCAGTTAATTTTTCTACACCATATTTTTTAGAAAGTTCATCATGAATTTTGTCGTAATAAGCGTTTCCTTCCATTTTAACATCAGTTTCACGGTGACATTTAATACACCAACCCATTGTTAACGGAGCAAATTGTTTTTGAATTTCATATTCTTCAACTGGACCGTGACATTTTTGACACTCAATTCCAGCAACAGTTACGTGCTGTGAGTGATTGAAATAAGCAAAATCAGGTAAGTTATGAATTCTAACCCATTTCACTGGACTAGTTTTTCCTGTATATTTTTGAGCTGCTTTATCCCAACCAACTGCATCATATAATTTTTGGATTTCTCCATCATAGAATGCTTTTGAATGTTCCGCTGTTGCTGTAGTATCTGCTACTTCAGAAATGTTTTTATGACAGTTCATACAAACATTCAATGAAGGAATTCCAGCATTTTTACTAACTCTAGCAGCTGAGTGACAGTATTTACAATCGATACCATTGTTACCTGCGTGAATTCTGTGAGAATAGTGAATTGGTTGAATTGGCGCGTAATCTTGATCAACACCTACTTGCATCATCCAGCTGTAAACAAAATATCCACTAGCCAACAACAAAAATATTGATGTTACTAAAACCAAAAATTGGTTTTTAGCAAATACCTTCCATATTGGTAATGAAGCTTCTTTTTTAGCAACCTCAATTCCGTTTGACTTAGCGATTTTTGTTAAAAGGTTATTCACGAAGAACAACATTACTACTAACATTAATAACACTAACGCTAATGCTCCAAGAATTACATTGTTTGAAATTCCACTTTCAGCAGGAACATCTGTAATTTTTCCTCCTGGAGGCGAAACAACCTCAGCTTTTGGCTCTGAAGTGTACGCTAAAATATTATCAATATCCGCTGATGATAATTGAGGAAAAGAAGTCATAACAGACTTATTGTTTTCTTCAAACACTTTTACTGCTTTTGCATCACCCGATTTGATTAACGCTGAACTGTTATTAATCCATTTGTATAACCATGGTTTGTCATACTTATTGGCAACACCTCTTAATGCTGGACCAGTTGATTTTGCGTCTAACTTATGACAAGCAGCACAATTTGCATTAAACAAAGCTTTCCCTGCCACAGTATCACCTCCAGATGTTGCTGGTGCAACTGCTGTTGTGTCTTTTGCTGGCGGAGTTGTTTGTGAAAATGAAGTGAAGGAGAACGTTAGCATTAATGCTAAAGCGAAGAGTATTTTCCTTGAAATCGAACTATGGTTACCCACCTTTTTCATATTTTTATTAATGATTATCGACTAATTTGGCATGATTTTTATACTATGATATTCCAGTAAAAAACCACCGCTTTATTAAAAACTTGCACAAAAATACGACTTATGGTCTATTCTCAAAACCTTAAATATATCTTAAATATCAATTTATATTAATTCTAAATAATAATTTCTGTTTTGTTTAATTTATTAAGTTTTACATTTGCATTAAAATCAAACCATTATGAAAATATTAAGAGCCAAAAAATCATTTTTTATCCTTGCTGTATCAATGCAAATAAGTTTATTTTCTTATTCTCAAGAGGCAAAAGTTAATGTAAATCAAGACGTGAAGTTTGAACAGTTATTAAACGAAAAGCGAAAAATTAATAGCTCAATTACTATTAATGATCGCTATAAAATTCAGATTTTTAATGGTGATAGCGAAAATTCTAAAAAAGCACTCATCAACTTTAAGAAGGAAAACAAAAATATGGATGGAACAATTGTTTTTAGCACACCGATGTATAAGGTTTGGGTTGGAAATTTTAAAACCAGAATCGATGCAGAAAAAAACCTTCAATTGTTAAAAAAGAAGTTTCCGAATGCTTTTTTAATCAAACCAAATAAATAAAAAAGTCCCGATTTAATCGGGACTTTTTTATTTGTATTATTTCAACTTTTTCTTCACTTCTACTTCTTGGAAAGCTTCGATTAAATCAAGTTGCTCAATGTCGTTGTAATTCTTAATTTGAATACCACAATCATATCCTTTTGCTACTTCTTTCACATCGTCTTTGAAACGTTTTAAAGTTGCTAATTCACCTGTATAGATAACAACTCCTTCACGAATAAGTCGGATTTTAGAGTTTCTGAATATTTTCCCATCAGTAACCATACATCCAGCAATTGAACCAACTTTAGATACTTTAAATATTTCTCTAATTTCCGCTGTTCCTGTGATTTCTTCTTTCATCTCAGGTGACAACATTCCTTCCATTGCGTCTTTCAACTCATTAATTGCATCGTAGATAATTGAATAACTTCTGATGTCGATTTCTTCTTTTTGTGCCAATTGACGAGCATTTCCAGCAGGACGAACGTTAAATCCAATAATAATTGCATCAGAAGCAGACGCTAACATTACGTCAGTTTCAGTAATTGCTCCAACACCTTTATGGATAATATTGATTTGAATTTCTTCGGTAGATAATTTTGCAAATTCACTTGATAATGCTTCTACAGAACCATCCACATCACCTTTAAGAATAATGTTTAATTCTTTAAATTGACCTAAAGCAATACGACGACCAATTTCTGCTAACGTGATATGACGTTGTGTTCTAACCGATTGCTCGCGTTGCAACTGCAGACGTTTTGTAGCAATTTGTTTTGCTTCTCTTTCGTCTTCAAACACGTTAAATTTATCTCCAGCAGTTGATGCACCGTCTAAACCTAATATTGATATTGGTGTTGAAGGTCCAGCTTCTTTAATGTTGTGACCTCTTTCATCATGCATGGCTTTTACCTTACCGTGATTTTTTCCAGCCAATACATAATCACCAACTTTTAAAGTTCCAGATTGTACCAATATTGTTGATACATAACCTCTTCCTTTATCTAGTTGTGCTTCCACAACTGTTCCAACTGCAGGTTTATTTGGATTTGCTTTTAAGTCTAAAATTTCAGCTTCAAGCAATACTTTTTCTAATAATTCTTTAACGCCAGTTCCTTTTTTAGCTGAAATATCGTGAGATTGGTATTTTCCACCCCAATCTTCTACTAATAAATTCATAGCGGCTAATTTTTCCTTGATTTTTTCAGGATTTGCACCTTGTTTATCAATTTTATTGATAGCAAAAATCATTGGAACATTGGCTGCTTGAGCGTGACTAATTGCTTCTTTGGTTTGTGGCATTATGTCATCATCAGCAGCAACTACAATAATAGCAATATCAGTTACTTGCGCACCACGAGCACGCATTGCGGTAAACGCTTCGTGACCTGGTGTATCAAGGAATGTTATTTTTTGTCCACCATCAAGAGTTACTCCATAAGCACCAATGTGTTGTGTAATTCCACCTGATTCTCCAGCAATTACATTTTCTTTACGGATATAATCCAAAAGCGATGTTTTACCATGGTCAACGTGTCCCATTACAGTTACAATTGGCGCACGAGAAACTAAATCTTCTGGTCTATCTTCAACCACTTCCATCGTTTCTTCAATGTCGGTTGTGATAAATTCTACTTCATAACCAAACTCATCAGCAACAATTGATAATGTTTCTGCATCTAAACGCTGGTTCATGGTAACCATAATTCCAAGTGACATACAAGTTCCAATCACTTTTGTAATTGGCACATCCATCATGGTTGCAATTTCCCCAACAGTAACGAACTCAGTTACTTTGATTGTTTTGCTTCCTTCGTCTAACGCTTTTTGTTCATCATCAGAACGTTGACGGTGAGAATCTCTTTTATCTCTTCTGTATTTTGCCGCTTTAGATTTAGAACCTTTTCCTTGAAGACGCTCTAGCGTTTCTTTGATTTGGTTTTTAACTTCTTCTTCTGTTGGCTCAACTTTTTGAACTATAGCAGGACGATTTCCTTTTTGAAAACCTGGCTTGTTAGGAACGAATTTTCCACCACCTTGTGTATTATTTCCACCGCTTGTAATTGCAGGTTTATCTCCTGGTTTTGGCGGAATACGTTTTCTTTTATTCTTGTTTGCGTTAGCATTATTTGCATTTGCTGCATTGTTTGCTCCAGCAGGATTTGGTTTATTTGCGTCTTTCTTAAACTCTTCTTTTTTCTTTTTAGGTTTGTTAAACTGAGATAAATCAATTTTTTGCCCTGTTAAAGTTGGTCCAGAAAGATTTTGATATTGTGTAGTATGCGTTTCGTCTTGAACAACTTCTTCCGTTTGTTGTTTTGGTTGTTCAGCTATTTTAACTGGTTCAACAGAAATAGGTTTTTCCTGTTCTGTTGGGTTTGCTTGTTCTTTTTTAACTTCAACAACAGGTTTGCTAACAGCTTCGATTTTTTCTTCTGGCTTTTTTGGAGAAATTTTTGGAGCTTCGGTTGCTGGTTTTGGATTTAAATCTATTTTACCAACTTGCTTTGGTCCAGTAACAACAGCTTTTGCTTTAATTAATTCTAAACGCTGACGTTCTTCATCAAGTTTGCGTTTGTCTTCAATTTCTTTTTCTCTTTCAACGCGAAGCGCTTCTTTTTCTTTTTTGATTTCTTCGCTAATGCCTTTTGAAGCTTCTTTGTTTCCTTTGTCGCCAGCAAACTGACCACAAAGAGTATTGTATACATCATCAGAAATTTTTGTGTTGGAATTGTTTTCAATAACAATTCCTTTACCTTTAAGGTATTCCACAGCTCTTTCCAAAGAAATATTTAATTCCCTTAAAACTTTATTAATTCTAATATTTCCTTCAGACATAAAATCTTTTTAATGTTATCTGTTTGTGTTGTGTTGTTGTTTTAAAGAATTAGTCTTCAAACTCTTCTTTCAATATTCTAATAACTTCTAAAATAGTTTCTTCTTCTAAGTCAGTTCTTCTAACTAAGTCGTTTACGTTTTGGCTTAAAATACTTTTTGCTGTATCTAATCCAATTTTTGCAAACTCATCAATAATCCATCCATCGATTTCATCTGAGAACTCTGTTAATTCAACATCATCTTCTTCTAATGCTGTTCCTTCTCTGATTACATCTAATTCATAACCAGTTAGTAAACCAGCTAATTTAATATTATGTCCACCACGACCAATGGCTTTTGAAACTTCTTCTAATTTTAAAAATACTTCAGCTCTTTTTGTTTCTTCATTAATTTTTACTGAAGAAACTTTTGCTGGACTTAATGCTCTTGTGATTAACAATGAAGCATTAGTTGTATAATTAATTACGTCGATATTTTCGTTTCCTAATTCGCGGACAATTCCGTGAATTCTTGAACCTTTCATACCAACACAAGCTCCAACTGGATCAATTCTATCGTCATACGAATCTACAGCTACTTTTGCTTTTTCGCCTGGAATTCTTACTACTTTTTTAATCATAATCAAACCATCAAAAACCTCAGGAATTTCCTGTTCGAATAATTTTTCCAAAAATTTATCTGCTGTTCTTGACATGATGATTTGTGGCTTGTTGCCTTTCAATTCAACACTTTCAATTACACCACGAACATTATCTCCTTTTCTGAAAAAGTCAGATGGAATTTGTTTTTCTTTTGGCAAAACAATTTCGTTTCCTTCATCGTCAACCAAAATAACAACTCTTGGACGAACATGATGAACTTCGGCAGTATAAATTTCGCCAATTAAATCTTTAAATTGTTTGTAAAGATTAGTATTATCGTGTTCGTGAATTTTTGAAATTAAATTTTGGCGCAAAGCTAAAATAGCTCTTCTTCCTAAATCTATTAACTTCACTTCTTCTGAAACTTCTTCTCCAATTTCGAAATCGGGCTCAATTTTTCTTGCATCAGTTAATGTGATTTCTTCATTTTCTAAATCCAAATCATCATCAGCTACTACAATTCTTCTTCTCCAAATTTCCATATCACCTTTATCAGGATTGATAATGATATCAAAGTTATCGTCTGAACCGTATTTCTTTTTTAAAGCGTTTCTAAAAACATCTTCTAAAATCGCCATAAGCGTTACTCGATCAATAAGTTTATCGTCTTTAAACTCTGAGAATGATTCGATTAATGCAATATTTTCCATGCCAAATTCTTAATTAAATATTATTATAACAAGTGCTTCTTTTATCTCTGAATAAGGAATTTCGCGATTGTGTTCAACGGTTTCTTTTCCTTTTCCTATTTTTTTTGGTTCTCTAGAACTCCATTTTAAGGTAATAAACTCATCATTTGCATCAGCTAATTCAGCTTCAATTGTTTCATGATTTGTTTTTACTTTTAGAGTTCTTCCTATGTTTTTTTTATACTGTCTTATGTTTTTTAAAGGTGAAGAAACTCCTGCCGAAGCAACTTCTAACGAAAAATCTTGTTCTTCTCTATCAAGAGAATTATCAATAATTTTACTGATATCGATGCAATCTTGCAAAGTTACACCATTATCTCCATCTAGCGCTACTGTAACTTTATAAGCATCTGAAACACTTAATTCTACAAGAAATAACGATGGTTTTTCTAGTAATCCACTTTCAATTATATTGGTAATTTTCTCTTTAAATGTCATAGTTCGTATAAAAAGAGGGAAGCAATGCTTCCCTCATTATTTAAAACTGAATGGTAAATAACGGTGCAAATATAATGATTTTTTTATAAATCAAAAATTCATTGTCAAATCAAAAAAAAATAGTAACTTTATTCTATTAAAATATACAACCTATTAACTCGTTTTATTATGAAAAAAATATTAGTGCCAACAGACTTTTCAGATCACGCTCACTATGCACTTAAAGTTGCTTCAGAAATTGCTAAAAAAAATAATGGAGAGATTATCTTGCTTCATATGTTAGAATTACCTAACCAAGCTGGCGATGCAATTGGAAGCGGTCATGAATTACCAGAAATTATGCTTTTTAAAAATGCCGCCATCAATAAATTGGAAGATTTAATGGATGATGAATGCTTAGATGGACTAAAAGTTTCAGAAATCGTTCAATTTGAATTGGCTTTTGAAGGAATTATGACAGTAAGTAAAAAAAATGGTATTGATTTGATTGTTATGGGTTCGCATGGCGCAAGTGGTTTCAAAGAAATGTTTATTGGTTCCAATGCTGAAAAAGTTGTTAGAAATTCCGATGTTCCTGTGTTAATTATCAAAAAAGAACAATCAACTTTCAATGTAGAGAAATTTGTTTTTGCTTCCGATTTTACTGATGAAATTAGAAAACCATTTGAAAAAGTAGTAGATTTTGCTAACAAGTTTGGTTCAGAATTACATTTGGTGATGATAAATACACCTAGCAGTTTTAAACCAACACACGTTGCACATGAAATTATGGATAATTTCGTTTCTAAATTTGCAATAAATAAATTTTCTACACATATATATAATGACACTAATGTTGAAAATGGAATTTTGAATTTTGCCAACCACATCGATGCCGACTTAATAGGAATGAGCACACATGGAAGAAAAGGTTTAGCACACTTTTTTAACGGAAGTATTAGTGAAGATTTAGTAAATCATGCCGTTAGACCAGTTGTTACTTTCAAGATATAATTCTTTAAAATATTAGAATCAAAAAATCCCAATCTTACGATTGGGATTTTTTGTTGGTCTACAAGGACTCGAACCTTGAAAGACTGCACCAAAAACAGTTGTGTTACCATTACACCATAGACCAGTTTTGCTTATTGCGAGTGCAAATTTAGAACAAATTTTGTTCTACACAAATAAATCTGATAAAAAATTGAAACAATATTTCAATCAAATCATTATTAACTCACGATTAACCTTCTATGATGTTGTTTTTTTTGTTAAACCACCTTTATTTGCATAAAAAAAATAGTTTCTTTGTAGCACAAAAAAGTAAAACACTTATTATTGAATTATGCAAAACTTCAATTTCAATAAATGGAACACCATTTTAGGTTGGTCTTCTTTCGCAATTGCCTTAATCACTTACACACTAACTGTAGAACCTACTATGAGTTTTTGGGATTGTGGCGAATACATTTCCACAGCAGCCAAACTAGAAGTTGGTCATCCACCTGGAGCACCTTTATATCAAATTTTAGGCGCATTTTTCTCCATGTTTGCTACTTCTAACGAAACTGTTGCCTTGATGGTGAATATGCTTTCGGTATTTTCTAGTGCATTTACAATATTGTTCATGTTTTGGTCGAGTACTATTTTATTAAGGCGAATAGTGAGTAATTATACTGAACTTGACAACTCTAAGTTAGTTGTGATATTAGGAAGTTCATTTGTTGGTTCGTTGGCATTTACTTTTTCAGATAGTTTTTGGAATAGCGCTATTGAAGCCGAAGTTTATGCAATGGCATCTTTATTAATTGCTCTACTTTTTTGGCTAGGACTTCGATGGGAACAGGAAATGAATACGCCACGAGGAAATAGATGGTTATTACTAATTTCATTGGTTATTGGCCTTTCGTTTGGTGTGCATTTCATGGCTTTATTGACCATTCCAGCCATTGGATTTTTATATTTCTTTAAAAACTATAAAACCATAACGGTTAAAAACTTTATTATTGCAAACATTATTATTGTTGCAGTTTTATTGTTCATCTTCAAATTATTATTACCATATACCTTAGCTTTTTTTGGTAAAATGGAAATATTTATGGTAAATAATTTTGGTTTACCTTTCAACTCAGGAACCATTTTTTCTTTCTTATTAATTGTTGCTTTTTTCTATTTTGGATTAAAATACACGCGCGAAAAAGGTCATCCGTTTTATAACACAGTTATACTTTGTATTCTTTTTGTATTAATTGGTTTTTCAACTTGGTTAATGTTACCAATTAGAGCAAATGCGAATGTAGTTATTAATGAAAATAAACCTTCAGATGCTGCCGAAGTTTTGGCTTATTATAATCGTGAACAATATGGTGTAAATCCATTGTTTTATGGACCACAATACACGGATACTTTTGCTGGTTTGGATGAAAACGAACCCTATTTAGACAAAGCACCTAACTATGAAAGAGATTATAAAACAGGCAAATATGTTATTGTAAACAATTATAAAAATGCTGAACAAAACAGTGATAATAAACACAAAGCTATTTTGCCACGTCTTTGGAGTACTGAACATATTGAAAATTACATCAATTTTACAGATGTTCCAAAGTTTGAAATCAATCATAATTATCCATTTGAAGAAGATTTAGCTCAATATGGTGTTAACTTAGATAGTTTAAGTGAAGAACAAGTAATGCAAGCTGTTGGGCAATTAAAAGAAGAACTTCAAAATAGCATCAACGAATTCAAAACAGCTTATGCTCAAAAGAAAGTTGACAACGAAGATTATGTAAGTTTTCTAAAAAAATATAGCGATTACTTAATTATTGAAAAACCATCAACTTGGGATAATCTTAGCTTTATGGTTGAATATCAATTTGGCTATATGTATGGTCGCTATTTACTTTGGAATTTTGTTGGAAAACAAAATGATGTTCAAGGACGATATGACAATCTGGACGGAAACTGGATTAGCGGAATTGATTTTGTTGATGAAATTCACCTTGGAAAAGGAACTCAAACCAACTTAACAGAAGACATAAAAAATAACAAAGGAAGAAATGTATATTACTTTTTACCTTTCCTTATTGGTTTAATCGGATTAATGTATCATGCGCAAAAAGATTTAAAAAGCTTCTACGTATTATTAGTTTTATTTTTATTTACGAGTTTCGCATTAAAAATCTTTTTAAATGAAAGACCTTTTGAACCTAGAGAAAGAGATTATGCGCTAGTTGGTTCTTTCTACGTTTTTGCTATTTGGATTGGTTTTGGTGTTTATGCCATTTATGAAATAGTTGCTGGTTATATCAAATCAAAACTAGTTGGACCAATAGTAATTGCAGCTTGCTTAATAGCTTCCCCTATATTAATGGCGACACAAAACTGGGATGATCACGACCGTTCAAATAAATATACAGCTATTGCAATGGCTAAAAATTATTTAGAATCCTGTGAGCCAAATGCTATTTTATATACTATTGGCGATAATGATACTTTCCCACTTTGGTATGCACAAGAAATCGAAGGCATCAGACCAGATGTTAAAATTTGTTGTACCAGCTTATTGATGACAGATTGGTATATTGACCAAATGAAGTACAAAACATATACTGCTGAAGGAATGCCTATTTCATTTACACACAACGAATATGTTGGTGATAAATTGGATTATGTTGCTCATATTCCAAAAACTGATGCAAGATGGGATTTGAAAGACTTCATCAAATTTATTAAAAATCCTCAATCGACTGTTGATTTACAAAATGGCCAAACTATCCATTTTTATCCAACAAATAAAATTAGAATCCCAATCAACAAAGAGAATATCATCAAAAACAAAGTTGTAAATCCAAAATACTTTGACTCTATTGTTCCGTTTATTGATTTAGATGTAAAAGGTAGTGCGATGTACAAAAATCGTCTAATCATGCTAGATGTTTTAGCTAACAATGACTGGAAAAGACCTATCTATTTTACTGGTGGAAGTTTTGGTGACGATGATTACCTTTGGATGAAAGACTATTTACAATTGGACGGATTGGTTTATAAATTGGTTCCTGTAAAAACTAAAATCGACGAAGAAAACCCAATGGATATGGGACAAATTGACAGCGAAAAAATGTATAATTTAGTTTCAAAATGGCAATGGGGTAATGGTGAACTGACAACTATTTATCACGATCCGGAAACTAGAAAAAATAGTATTTCCTATCGAACCAATATGGCTAGATTGATGGAACAATTAATCAATGATGGTCAAAACGAAAAAGCTAAAAAAGTAATTGAAATGGCAATGACTAAAATGCCGATGGATTATTATGGTTATTACACTATGGTTGAACCATTTGCAGCTGGATATTACAAATTAGGCGAAAAAGAAAAAGCAAGAGAATTATTAGAACGTTTGATTAACAAATACAAACAAAGCTTAACTTACTTTTCAGGAATTCAACCATCAATTCAAAACGGAATTGCTTCAGACATTATTACTGATATTGAACGATATAGAAGTTTATTATATGTCATGAAAGACAACAAAGACCTTGAATTCTATACTAAAAACAAAGCAGCTTTCAATTCATTAAATAAACGTTTTGAACGTTTTGGTAGAGAAATGGAGTAATTTTTAATTCAAAAAAATTGAAATGTGTCATGATGAAAATTCATTTTGGCACATTTTTTTTATTCTTACATTTACAACATGAGTTTATGGATTAAAACAAATCGGCTTGTTAAGATACTTTTCCCCAACTATGTTTGGTCAATACCTAACGATGAAAAAAAAGTGTACTTAACTTTTGACGATGGACCAACACCTGAAATAACGGAATGGGTTTTAGAACAACTAAAAAACTACAATGCCGAAGCCACTTTCTTTTGTATTGGTGATAATTGCAGAAAATATCCTGAAATATTCCAAAAAGTGATTTCAGAAAATCATTCCATAGGAAATCACACCTTTAATCATCTAAAAGGATGGAAAACATCAACCGAAGACTATATTGAAAACACACAACTTTGTCAATCTCAATTCACAATTCACAATTCACCATTCATAAATTTATTTCGTCCACCTTACGGAAAAATAAAACGTTCACAAGCAAAAAAGCTTAGAGAAATGGGCTACAAAATAATTATGTGGGATATTATTTCTTATGATTTTGACCACACTACATCAAAGGAAAAATGTCTTGAAAATGTTTTGAAAAATATAGAAAGCGGAAGTATTATCGTTTTTCACGACAGCAAAAAAGCTTGGCAAAACCTAGAATATGTTTTACCAAAAACATTAGCGTTTTTAAAAGAGAAAGGATTTACTTGCGAAAAAATCGACTAAAGTTGCTCTTGTACAATTCCAATCAACGTATTAGCATCTAATTCGCCTGATTGTCTCCAAACCATTTGACCTTCTTTATAAATCATTAAAGTAGGCAAACCTTTGATGCGAAGTGCTTCGGCAAGTTCTTGATTTTTATCAACGTCAATTTTAATCACTTTGGCTCTATCACCAAGTGCGGCTGCAACATCTCTAATTACAGGATGCATTGAAACTGATGAGTCGTTCCACTCTGTGTAAAAGTCTATCAACACAGGTACTTGAGCGTTAATTAATTCTCCAAATTTTGACATAAAACCAAAATATTTTAATTTTCTTTTATAAAGAAATGAATTTAGAATACTACAAATGTAGCATTTTTAACTAATTATGCTACTTTTTCTGCTTTTTTTAGTTCGAAAACCGTTATTTCTGGCCAAATTCCAACACGACCAGGATAAGCATGAAACCCAAAACCGCGATTTACATAAATATAACGTCCTAAATTTTCATACAATCCAGCCCATTGCTTGTAAACATATTGTACTGGACTCCATCGGATAATTCCAGGAATTTCAATTCCAAATTGCAATCCATGCGTATGACCAGAAAGCGTTAATTGGAAGTTTTTATCGTGATTTTTCACTTCATATTCCCAATGACTTGGATCATGACTCATTAATATTTTGAAATCTTCATTGGTCAATCCTTCAGACGCTTTATTCAAATCGCCTGCTTGCTTGAAGTTTTTACCCCAATTTTCTACTCCAACAATAGCTATTTCGCTCGAACCTTTTTTAATTTTTTTGTTTTGGTTCAAAAGCAAATCAAAACCAATATCGCCATATACTTTTTTAATGGCTTCAAAATTTTCGTCTTTTGCTGCTTGCGATGGCCAAGTTACATATTCTCCATAATCATGATTCCCTAAAACCGCGAATTTTCCATATTGATGATTATCAATTTTATTGAAAGTTTCTATCCAAGGATTCATTTCCGTAGCATGTGTATTGACAATATCGCCAGTAAAAAGCATCAAATCAGTTTTTTGCTCATTGATTAAATCAATCGCATATTGAATTTTTTCAGGATTATCAAAACTTCCACTATGAACATCAGATATTTGAGTGATTGTAAAACCATCAAAATCATCGGGTAAATCAGCAAAATATAAAGGTTGTCTTATTACTTTGAAATTATATTTTCCTTTCGTCATTCCATATAATAATGAAGTAAATGGAATTGCTGCTATTGCTAAAGCCATTTGACTGATGAATTTTCGTCTATCGGGTAAAAAACTCCCACTATCATTATCGCCAACAAAATGGGTAATTGTGCCGCTAAAAATTCTAAAAACATCTTCCAAAAGCATGAAAACGGTTAAAATAATTTTCGGAATTAGAAGCAAAAGCAAAAGTCCAAGCGTAAACAATGACATTTGGGTTTGTCCAACGCTTCGGTCAAATTTTGAAAATTGATAAAAAATAAAAGCAATTGCCAAAATAGAAACGACTAAGTAAACACTATTAACAACTTTCGATTTAGAAATTGTTCTAATTGCTTGAAAAGAGTAAATTTCAACTATCGCAATGATTATGAAGAGAAAAAGCCAACGCAGCATATAAATATTTTCGGCAAAGTAACGAACTTTATCAGTTTGAGATTGTTAATTATTTTTTAAATTTCACATAAATACTTTTTGATGAGAATTTCATTCATATTAAGTATTTTTACAAATTCAAATTACAAATCATGTCACAAAAACGCCTTTACCTTCTCGACGCATACGCACTAATCTTTCGCGGCTATTTTGCCTTTATAAAAAATCCAAGAATTAATTCTAAAGGAATGGATACTTCGGCCATTATGGGATTTATGAATGCCTTGATGGATGTTATCAAACGCGAAAAACCCGATCATTTAGCAGTTGCATTTGACAAAGGCGGAAGCGATTACCGTTATGAAATGTATCAAGAATACAAAGCGCATCGTGACGAAACTCCTGAAGCGATTAAAATTGCTGTTCCTTATATTCAAGAATTGTTGAAAGCGATGCACATTCCGATTATGGAAAAAGCGGGTTTTGAAGCCGATGATTTAATTGGAACGTTGGCTAAACAAGCTGAGAAAGAAGGTTTCAAAGTATATATGGTTACGCCCGATAAGGATTTTGCACAATTGGTTTCCGAAAATATTTTTATGTA
>DAOLYL010000005.1:0-7712 GCA_035425765.1 Flavobacterium sp.
TAGAAAACGAACAGAATTTTCAAACCGATTTGAACTTGGAATATAGAAATCCACACTTTGAATTGTTCGTTAATGGATTTTACAATCACATCAATAATTACATCTTTATTTCGCCAAACGGAAATGTGATTGATGGGAATGATGTTTACGATTATGTGCAAGACAATGCAGCATTATTTGGTGGAGAAGCCGGAATACATTTTCATCCGCATCCATTTGATTGGTTGCACATTACAAGCAGTTTTGAAAGTGTTACAGGTAAAAAATCGAATGGTGATAATTTGCCGTTAATTCCTGCAAACAAGTGGAATAATTCATTGAAAACCGAATTCAAATCGGCTAAATATTTTAAAGATGGATTTGCAGTTTTGAATGTTGAGCATACTTTAAATCAAAATAATCCAAGTGAATTTGAAACAAAATCGAATGATTATACTTTGATAAATTTAGGTTTTGGTGGAAAAGTGACTTTTGGAAAAACAGCATTTGATGTAAATTTAAACGCCAACAATTTATTTGATAAAAGCTATACATCCCATTTATCAAGATTAAAAACAGACGGAATTCCAAACATTGGAAGAAATATTGTTTTGGGAATTAACTTTCGAGTTTAAAATTAGTAATAATTAAGGTTATTTTACGATTGTTTATAATTAAAGTAAAATTTTAAGTATAAAAAAACACATTTTATAAATAAATAATTTTATTTTTACATTATTACTAATTTATAAACCTCAACCTATGAATTCATTGTTTACAAAAATCGCCAGAGTAATTTTAGGATTAATGCTTCTTGTTTTTGGAGCGAATAAATTTTTACATTTTATCCCAATGGAAGCACCGACAGGTTCTGCTGGAGAATTTATGAATTCACTTGGAGCAACAGGATATATTTTTCCAATTGTTGGTATTTTAGAAGTAATAATTGGAGTGATGCTTTTATTGAAAAAATGGGTTGCTTTTGCATTAATACTTTTAGCACCAATTTCTATTAATATTTTGCTTTTCCACTTATTTTTAGATATTCCAGGATTGTCTTTTGCACTACTTATTGTTGTAATAAATTCGATATTAATTTTTAAACATTGGCAACAGTATAAACCTTTGTTTTACTAATAAAAAGAAAAACTCTTCTCCATCAGAAGAGTTTTTTTATTTAAAAATATAGGACATTCCAACAGAACCATAATAAAATCCAGTTGCGGAATTACTTTTTATTTCTTGTGTTGTATAGTGAAATGTATAGCCCAAATTCCAATTTTGCATTTGGTATTTCAATCCTGTTTCTAATTTAAATCGGAAAAAATTAGGTGTAAATGTTAGCGGACTATCCACATCAAAAAGACTTCCTTGAATCGTTGCATCATAAAACTGTAAATTAATTTTTGGTAAAAAGTAAAAATACAATTCGTTGACTTTTTTTTCTTCAAACATCAAACTATTATAAAAATTAGATTGTTGCATCGCTTTTAGGTTTTTGGACAAACCAATTCTCGTCAAAATTCCAGTTGTTACACTTGAAAAAACGGTTCCAATTTCGGCTTTTGACTGCCAATGAAAATCTATTTTATTAGTAGTGATTTTATCAAAAACTTTGGTAGAAAAAATAGTATTGTATTGTAATGCAACTGTATTTTTAATTTGATGTTGCCAACCATATATTTTCCCGAAACCAAAAGCATTGTGCATCCATTTTTGAAAATCTTCCGCTTTTGACGAAGGTCCAACAACTCCAATTTGGTATTTGGTTATCCAAACTGTTTGATTTTTATAGAATCTATTTTGATTAAATTCGGCAAACAAATATCCCGCATACGGTCGATTATGATCTTCTTTAAAATCTGACTTAACCCATTTAGGATTAAAGATGTATTGTCCAATTTTAAATCCATTCGATTTGAAAACGTCTTGATTGGATTTTTTTGAGATATAATTTCCAAAAATTTCCATTCCGTTAGTGTAATATTTATCATTTACTAGCGATGAAAACGAATCGTTATCTAACACTACTCCTATTTCAAAAGCTTTTTTATTTTGACCAAAACTAATGAACACAATGAAGAAAAAAGGAATGAAAAATTTAACCATTTAATAGTCAATTTTACCAATTTGTCTCATAACTCTAACAATTTTATCTTTCCTTCTGTTGATATATGAAGAGGAATTTGTGGCTTTATATTTTCTTGGATTAGGAAGAATGGCTGCAATACCTGCGGCTTCTTTTTTTGTTAAATCAACAGCACTTTTTCTGTACCAATGTCTCGCTGCTGATTCTGCACCATAAACACCATTCCCCATTTCTATTGAATTGAGATAGACTTCCATAATTCGTTCTTTTCCCCAAATAAGTTCTATCAAAACAGTAAAATAAGCTTCTAACCCTTTGCGTAGATAACTTCTGCCTTGCCAAAGAAAAACGTTTTTAGCTGTTTGTTGCGAAATAGTGCTTCCGCCTTTTAATCGTTTGCCTTTTTGGTTGTTTTTAAATGCTTTTTGCATGGCTTTAAAATCAAAACCATTGTGTTTTAAAAAGTTTCCATCTTCACTAGCGATAACTGCCTTTTGGAGATTGGGTGAAATGTTTTCAATCGACACCCAATCATGAGTTAGTAGAGCATCTTTCCCTTCTAATTTATTTTCTACAGCACGAGTTATCATTAAAGGTGTAATTGGAACTGGAACCCATTTGAATATAATTACAGACAGGATTGACAAACCAATAAACCAAAGTGTGGCTTTCCAAATCCAACGAAAAACTTTTCTAATCATAACTTATTGTACTAAATCCGCTAATTCTTTTCCTATCAAACTTCCTATTGCGACTCCCATTCCGCCGAGGCGAACTCCACAAAAAACATTATCCGAAATTTGTTCCACAATTGGGTTTTTACTCGAACCCATTCCCATAATTCCGCTCCAACGATGAGCGATTTTGAAATCAGTATTGGGTAAAATTACTTCTTTTAATAATTTTTCCAAATGATTTTGAATTAATTCTGTTTGACCAAATTCGGTTGTAGTTTCTCCGCTAAAATCTAAATTTCTTCCACCGCCAAAGAGAATTCTATCGTCAATATTCCTAAAATAATAATATCCTTTATCTAAATGAAATGTTCCTTTAATGTCTAAATTGGGAATTGGTTCCGTAATCAAAACTTGTGCTCTAGCTGGTTTTACTTGATTGTTAGTTAGCTTTTGAGCAAAACCATTGGTAGCAAATAAAAGCTTTTTGGATATAAAACTAAAATCATCGAAACTAATTTGTACTCCAATATTATTTTCATGAAAAGTTGTAACTTCAATTTGATTTAGAATCATAATATTGTTAGCAATTGCTTTTTGCAACAAAGAATTCATCATTTTTCCGGTATCGATTTGAGCTTCAAAAGGATTAAAGATTAAGTATTCTTGAATCTCTTTAAAATCAAATCGATCGACCTCTCTATTAAAAACATCATTTTTAAAAATAGGTTTTAGAATTTCGTTTACAAAAGGAAGCTTTTGGAGACATTCGCTGTAACTACTTTCATCTTCTTTTAAAAACAATTCATAACCACCAAAAGGTTTGAAATCTATTGCTGAATCGCCAAGATTTTTACGAAGTAATTGCAAACCATTCCAGCGTTTTTGTATCAGTTGAACAACTTCTTCTTCAGAATGATTTTTTAAATCATCTAAAATTTCAGAAGCACTACCAAAACAAGCAAAACCAGCATTTTTAGTACTTGCGCCTTGAGGCAATATTCCTTTTTCTAGAACTAGAATTTTACTGTTTGGATATTTTTCTCGTAATGTTAAAGCACAATGCAATCCAACAATTCCACTACCAACAATAGTAAAATCAACAGCTGTAAACCAATTTTTAATTTCCCAATAACTAAAATTCATATTCAAAATTTGATTTAAAAGTAATTATAAATAATCAAACACAAAAACAATTATTAAATATGATTTACGCATAAAAATTATAGAATTGATAAACATATCTCAATTAATTAAAGTGTCGTTTATCGAATTGTTAATATTTTTATTAAAATTAATTATGATAATTTAATTTTAATTATACATTTGACACACTAATTAACCAAAAACCAAACAAATTATGAAGTACAAATTACTCTCGGTGGCTTTGCTAGCGTTTACAAGTATGACTTTTGCCCAAGGTAAAGGTTCTCTTTGGAATGCAACCACTAAAAAAAGCACAATGGTTGCGCTTGAAGAAAGTATGCAACTACCTGAAAACAAAATTTTCGAATTAAATTTAAACACGCTGCGCTCCAATCTGAATGCAGCACCAAAGAGAATGGCAAACGGTCAATCTCAAAACATAATTTCTATTCCAAATGCAGATGGAAATTTAGAGCGTTTTAGAGTTTTTGAAAACACTACGATGGAAGCTGAATTGGCTGCAAAATATCCAGAAATAAAATCTTATGTTGGAATTGGAATTGACAATCCGTTAGCAACTGCTTATTTTAGTGTTTCACCATTAGGATTTAAATCAATGGTTTTGAGCCCAGATAAATCAGCAGAATTTATTGAACCAATTTCTACAGATTTAACAACTTACACTGTTTATAGAAGAGCCGACAAAAGACAATCTTTAAATCAATTTGAATGTTCTGTAGTTGATAATGCAGTAGCTTCTAGTCCAACAATGATGTTAAGAAACGCTAATGATTCAACTTTGAGAACATTCCGTTTGGCAGTTTCGTGTACTGGAGAATATGCCACTTATTTTGGAGGAACAAAAGCACTAGCATTAGCAGCAATTAACGCTTCAATGACACGTGTTAATGGTATTTTTGAAAAAGATTTTGCTGTTAGAATGGTTTTGATTGCCAATAATGATTTGGTAATTTACACAAACGCATCAACTGATCCATATACTACAAGTTATAATAGTCAACTACAAAGCACATTAACTTCAGTTATTGGAGATGCAAACTATGATGTTGGACATGTATTCGTTAGAGCTTCAAACAATGGAAATGCAGGATGTATTGGATGTGTTTGTGCTTCAGGAAAAGGAAGCGGATTTACATCGAGTACAATTCCAACGGGAGATACATTTGATATTGATTATGTAGCACACGAAATTGGTCATCAATTTGGAGCTAACCACACTTTCTCTATGAGTAATGAAGGAACTGGTGTAAACATGGAGCCAGGTTCTGGTTCTACAATTATGGGATATGCTGGAATTACTAGTCAAGATGTTCAAACAAATTCTGACGCTTATTTTCATGCTGCAAGTATTCAACAAGTAACTAATAACGTTAAAACAAAAACGTGTCAAACAAATACTCCAACAGGAAACGCAATTCCAACAGCAAGCGCAGGTTTAGATTATACAATTCCTAAAAGTACACCATTTATGTTGACTGGTTCAGGAACAGATGCAAATGGTGATGTGTTAACTTATAATTGGGAACAATTTGACAATGCAGCTTCAAATGCAACAGGAGCAAGTTCTGCTGCAAGTGCTACAAGAACATCTGGTCCAACATTTAGATCATACAATTCTTCAACTACACCTGTTAGATATTTTCCAAACTTATCGCGAGTATTAGCTGGCGCAACAACTACACAAGGTACAGAAATTGTTGTAGAAGCGTTACCTTCAGTTGCTAGAACTATGAATTTTAGAATGACTGTTCGTGATAACAGAGCTGGTGGAGCAGGAAATAATAGTGATGATATGGTTGTTACTGTTAACGGAACTGCTGGACCATTTACAGTAAGTGCTCCAAACACGGCAGTTTCTTATGTTGGAGGAACTTCACAAACTGTTACTTGGAATGTTGCTGGAACTACAGCTAATGGTGTTAATTGTGCTAACGTAGATATTTTAATTTCTACAAATGGAGGAACAACTTGGTCCACTTTATTAGCTGCAACTCCAAACGATGGTTCACAGGCTGTAACTATTCCAAATACCGCTGGAACTACTAATAGAATTATGGTAAAAGGAACTAATCATATCTTCTTTGATGTTTCAAATACTAACTTTACTATTACGTCTGGAACAACAGATACCGTTGCTCCAACTGCTCCAACATTAGCTGCTAGTGGAACTACAACTACTACAACCAACTTATCTTGGTCTGGTGCTACAGATAACGTAGCGGTAACAGGATATGATGTTTATAGAGGAACGACTTTATTGGGTTCAACTGCTTCTACTACTTATGCAGTGACTGGTTTAACTGCTTCAACTACTTATTCATTTACTGTAAGAGCCAAAGATGCTGCTGGAAATGTTTCTGCTGATAGTAATACAGTTAGTGTAACTACGCTTACTCCTACTCCAGATACTACTGCGCCAACTGCTCCAACATTAGCTGCTAGTGGAACTACAACTACAACAACTAATTTATCTTGGTCTGGTGCTACTGATAACGTAGCGGTAACAGGTTATGATGTTTATAGAGGAACGACTTTATTAGGTTCTACTACTTCAACAACTTATGCAGTTACTGGTTTAACTGCTTCAACTACTTATTCATTTAGTGTTAGAGCCAAAGATGCTGCAGGAAATGTTTCTGTTGATAGTAATACGGTTAGTGTAACGACTTTAAGTGTTCCAACAGTTACTTATTGTGCTTCAAAAGGAAATAGTACTGCAGATGAGTATATCAACAGAGTACAATTAGGATCAATCAATAATTTATCAGGAAATAACGCTGGTTATGGTAACTTTACTGCTCTTTCTACTAATTTAACTCGTAGCACAAGCAATACTATTACTATTACTCCTGCTTGGACAGGAAGTGTTTATAGCGAAGCATATAGAGTTTGGATTGATTATAACCGAGATGGTGATTTTGCTGATAGTGGAGAACAAGTATTCAATAGAACTAGAACGACAGCAACTCCAATTACAGGAAGCTTTACTGTTCCAGCTACTGCTTTAATTGGACAAACTAGAATGCGTGTTTCTATGAAATATAATGCTTCACCAACATCGTGCGAAACTTTCTCTTATGGAGAAGTAGAAGATTATACCGTAAACATTGTTGCTTCTGGACGATTTGATGAAGAAACTCCATCTGTGGCAAAACTTACTTTCAAATTGTATCCAAATCCTGTGAAAGGAGATGCTTTACATCTTGCTGATTTAGATCAAACAGCTAGTTATAGAATATTCAATGTTATGGGACAAGAATTGAGCAAAGGAAAAATTGAGGACAACACTATTTATGTTGGTTCACTAAAAGCTGGCGCTTACTTAATTGAAGTTAGTTCGGGTGGTGAAACACTTACGAAACGTTTTATAAAAGAATAACCTAACCAATTATTTTACTTAAAAACCACTCCGTGAAAAGAGTGGTTTTTGCTTTTTATGATTCTGAAGCATCATACCAGTCATTTGATTTGAATTTTTAAAATTATTGAACGTTTGATGATTAGCATTTGTTTTATGAAAAATATTTAAATTCAAATTCATCTTTGAAATACAATTGCTATAATTAATTTCATTCAGCAAAGTCAGAAACACTTACGGAGCGAATTGATATGAAAAAAATTATACTGAGCAAGGATGTATTATTACAAAATGCTATATGAGAACTTGATTTATATTAAGCAAAACTCAATTCGGTTTAAACAAAACTCGATTTGCATTAAGAGTAACTCTATTTGGTTTAAACAAAATTCAATTTGTATTAAGCAAAACTCAATTCGATTTAAACAAAACTCGATTTGCATTA
>DAOLYL010000005.1:7812-27566 GCA_035425765.1 Flavobacterium sp.
TCAATTTGTATTAAGCAAAACTCAATTCGATTTAAACAAAACTCGATTTGCATTAAGAGTAACTCTATTTAGTTTAAACAAAACTCTATTTGCATTAAGAGTAACTCTATTTGGTTTAAACAAAACTCGATTTACATTAAGAGTAACTCAATTTGGTTTAAACAAAACTCAATTTGTATTAAGCAAAGTTAGAGATGAAAGAAACCAACAAAGAAAATGGAAAATCAATTAGTCCAGATGGAAGTGGAAATCCTCGCAGAGATTGCAATCTCGTTTTTGATAACGAGACGGAAAAAAGGAAATCAAGACAGCGCAAGTGATTCGCTCCTAAAAACAACTTTAAACGAACAATACAACTTTCTCTAAAAAAGAAACCCATAAAAAATTTCCTTTTTACATTCAGTCTTCTACCTTTGTATTTCCAATAAAAAAGACAATGAACAAGAACAGTAAGCGAAGAGAAGCACTTTTATATCACGCAAAACCTACTCCAGGAAAAATTAAAGTTGTTCCAACAAAAAAATATGCCACACAAAGAGATTTGTCTCTTGCCTATTCGCCTGGCGTTGCCGAACCTTGTTTGGAAATTGCTAAAGATGTAAACAACGTTTATAAATATACTTCTAAAGGAAATCTTGTTGCCGTTATCACCAACGGAACAGCCGTTTTGGGACTTGGCGATATTGGTCCAGAAGCTTCAAAACCCGTAATGGAAGGAAAAGCGTTGCTCTTTAAAATATTTGCCGATATTGATGTTTTTGACATTGAAATTGGAACAAAAGACATTGATGCTTTTATTGAAACGGTAAAAAATATTGCGCCTACTTTTGGTGGTATTAATCTGGAAGACATCAAAGCTCCCGAATCTTTTGAAATAGAAAGACGTTTGGTAGAAGAATTGAATATTCCTATCATGCATGATGACCAACACGGAACGGCAATCATATCGTCGGCTGCTTTGTTGAATGCGTTAGAATTGGCCGAAAAGAAGATTGAAGCCGTAAAAATTGTGGTTTCAGGTGCTGGTTCTGCTGCATTGGCGTGTGCCAATCTTTATGTTTTGCTTGGCGTACAATATGAAAACATCATCATGTTTGACAAAGAAGGTGTGTTGAGCAAAGAACGAAACGATTTGTCTGACCTACAAAAAAAATATACTTCTGGAAAACAAGGAACGACTTTAGCGGAAGCTTTAGTAAATGCGGATGTTTTTCTTGGCCTTTCGGCAGGTAATATTTTAACTCCTGATATGCTGTTAGGCATGGCAAAAGACCCAATTGTGTTTGCTATGGCTAACCCAATTCCTGAAATTGATTATGATTTAGCCATTCGAACTCGTGAAGATATCATCATGGCAACAGGTCGATCGGATCATCCTAATCAGGTGAATAATGTTTTAGGTTTTCCCTATATTTTCCGTGGCGCATTAGATGTTCGCGCTACAAAAATTAACGAAGCTATGAAAATGGCAGCCGTTAGAGCGTTAGCTGAATTAGCCAAAGAATCCGTTCCTGAACAAGTTAATATTGCTTATGGCGAAACCCGACTAAATTTTGGTCGCGATTATATCATTCCAAAACCGTTTGACCCACGATTGATAACGATGGTTGCACCTGCTGTTGCTAAAGCCGCAATGGAATCAGGTGTTGCATTAAATCCAATTACGGATTGGGAAAAATATAAAGAAGAATTATTAGAACGAATGGGTTCTGATAATAAAATGGTTCGACTATTGACCAATCGTGCTAAAACCAATCCAAAGCGTGTTGTTTTTGCAGAAGCAGATCATTTAGAAGTGTTGAAAGCAGCCCAAATTGCTTATGAAGATGGTATTGCAAACCCTATTTTATTAGGTAACAAAGAAGTTATTCTAGAACTAAAAGAAGAACTGGGTTTTGATGCCGAAGTAACTATCATTGACCCAAAAACGAAAGAAGAAGATAAACGCCGCACACGATATGGTGATATTTATTGGAACGATAGACAACGAAGAGGAATTTCGCAATTAGATGCCCAACGATGGATGCGTGAACGCAATTATTTTGCTGCCATGATGGTCAACGAAGGTGATGCGGATGCTATGGTTTCGGGTTATTCAAGAAGTTATCCTTCGACCATTAAACCGTTAATCCAACTTATTGGAAAAGCACCAGGTATTTCGCTGATTGCTACTACTAATATGATGATGACCAATCGTGGACCAATGTTTTTATCCGATACCGCTATCAATCCAGATCCATCAGCGGATGATTTGGCAAAAATTGCTTTAATGACTGAAAAAACAGTGCGAATGTTTGGAATGGAACCTGTAATTGCTATGGTTTCGTTTTCAAATTTTGGTTCTTCTACTCATCAAAGCGCTACAAAAGTTAGAGAAGCTGTAGCTTATCTTCATAAATATTATCCAGATATGATCGTTGATGGAGAAATTCAAACGGATTTTGCACTCAACCCAGAAATGCTACTGAAGAAGTTTCCGTTTTCAAAACTAGCTGGAAAAAAAGTAAATACCTTGATTTTCCCTAACCTTGAAGCGGCAAACATTACCTATAAACTTTTGAAGGAATTATATAAAGTAGATTCGGTTGGACCAATTATGATGGGAATGGATAAACCTGTCCATGTTTTCCAACTTGGAGCAAGCGTGGAAGAAATGGTAAACATGGTTGCCGTATCGGTTGTAGATGCGCAAGAGAAAGAAAAACGACTTAAAATGATGGCGGTAAATAAATAAAAAATCATAATTTTTTTTAGTTTTTGTGTTGTAAATCAACTACAAAAAGAATTTTGTTATATTTGGTTCACATTTCTCATTAAATGATAGCACACATACAAGGAAAATTAGTTGAAAAATCGCCAACAGAAGTTGTAATTGACTGCAATGGTGTAGGTTATCATATCAACATTTCATTACATACTTATTCGTTACTTCCTGCTACTGATTTTATAAAACTTTTTACTTTTCTTTTGATAAAAGAAGATTCGCATTCGTTGTATGGTTTTGTAGAAAAATCGGAAAGAGAAATTTTTAAACTATTATTATCCGTTTCAGGAATTGGCGCTAACATTGCTCGAACAATGCTTTCTTCCATCGATCCAAAACAAATTATACAAGCTATAGCTAGTGGCGACGTTGGAACTATTCAATCCATCAAAGGAATTGGAGCAAAAACTGCCCAAAGAGCTATTCTAGATTTGAAGGACAAAGTGTTAAAAATCTATGATTTGGAAGAAATTTCAATGGCACCACACAATATAAACAAAGAAGAATCGTTATCTGCTTTGGAGGTTTTAGGATATCCTAGAAAAACATCCGAAAGATTGGTAGAGAAAATTCTAAATGAAAATCCTACCGCAACAGTAGAAGCAATAATCAAACAAGCATTAAAAAATTTATAATTCTTGGAAACAAATTACAATAATACAATTTCTTCAAAACTTAAAAAGTTTTTTATTGGACTTATTATTTTACTAAGTACCAATGCTTTTTCGCAAGAAGATGAACCCGTAAAAGACACCATCGGTTATTCGACTGGAAGAGTTGAAATAAAAAACCCTACAAGTGTTGTTGATCTTTATACTTATGATCCAATCACAAACCGATATATTTATACCAGTACAGTTGATGGTTTTAATATCAACTATCCAATTATTCTAACACCAAAAGAATACGAAGAATTAGTCCTTAGAGAATCAATGCGTGATTACTTTAAGAAAAAATCAAATGCAATTGATGGAAAAGGAACTGATGCTGATAAAAAAGATTTATTACCACGATATTACGTTAATTCAAGTTTCTTCGAAACCATTTTTGGTTCTAATACAATTGACGTAAAACCAACTGGTTCTGTCGAAATGGATTTAGGTGCAAGATATACTAAACAAGATAATCCGGCGTTTTCACCAAGAAACAGAGCACAAACTACCTTTGATTTCGACCAACGAATTAGCATGAGTTTGATGGGTAAAGTGGGAACACGATTAAACGTAAATGCCAATTATGACACCGAATCAACATTTGCTTTTCAAAATTTAATCAAGCTAGAATATTCGCCAACTGAGGACGATATTATTCAAAAAATTGAAGTTGGTAACGTTAGTATGCCATTAACCAATTCGTTGATTCGTGGTGCGCAAAGTTTATTTGGTGTAAAAGCACAATTACAATTTGGAAAAACTACCATTACAGGAGTTTTCTCAGAACAAAAATCGCAAACACGTTCGGTAACTTCTCAAGGCGGAGGAACTATTCAAGATTTTGAATTGTTTGCATTAGATTATGATGCAGACAGACACTTTTTCTTATCTCAGTTTTTTAGAAGTAAGTATGACCAAGCTCTTGCTAATTATCCATTTATTGAAAGTAGAGTTCAAATTACGCGCATGGAAGTTTGGGTTACCAATAAACAAAATCGTGTAAACGGAACCAATAACAATTTAAGAAATATTATTGCACTTCAAGATTTAGGAGAAGCACAATTGACAGGTTTGCAAGATGATGATGTAGTAGCAATTGCCGCATTAGATATTCCTGGTTTCTTTTTGTCAACAGCAGTTGACGCACCAACAGCCAATAAAAACAACAAATACGATCCTGCAAATATTAATCAACCAGGTTACTTTTTAAATCAAAATATTAGAGAAATAGTAACTACTAGTCAAGGATTTAACAACTCGGTTGCTGTTAGTGAAGGAACAGATTATTCCAAACTTGAAAACGCTAGAAAATTAAATGCAAACGAATATACTTTTCATCCACAATTAGGATATGTTTCACTACAACAACGATTGGCAAATGATGAGGTTCTTGCTGTTGCTTATCAATATACCATTGGTGATCAAGTATATCAAGTTGGAGAATTTGGAACAGACGGAGTAGAATCAACTGTAGTTAGTGGAACAGCAGATGATCCAAATGTTTCTACACAATGTTTGATACTTAAAATGCTGAAAAGTAATTTAACCAATGTCAAAAAACCTATTTGGAATTTATTAATGAAAAACATCTACCAAATTCCTGGTGGATACCAATTGCAACAAGAAGATTTTAGATTTAATATTTTATACACTGATCCTTCACCTTTAAACTATATAACACAAGCCAATTCAACATCGCCTTTGCCTGCTGATGTTGAACAAACACCTTTGTTAAAAGTGTTTAATATTGATAAATTAAATTATAATAATGATCCACAAGCTGGCGGTGATGGTTTCTTTGATTTCATGCCAGGATTAACCGTTGACCAACAAAATGGACGCCTTATTTTTACAACCGTAGAACCATTTGGTAAACATTTATTCGAAAAATTAAGAACAACTGCTACAGAAAATTATTTTGAAAACTATGAAGCTGACCAGTTGCCAACTACAGCTACATTTAATGCCAACCAAGCAAAATATGTTTTCCGTGAAATGTATCGAAGCACACAAGCAGCTGCTTTGCAAGATGCAACTCGAAATAAATTTCAATTAAAAGGAAGATATAAATCTGCTGGTGGTGATGGTATTCCAATTGGTGCTTTCAACGTTCCAAGAGGTTCGGTTGTTGTAACTGCTGGTGGACGACTTTTAGTTGAAGGTGTAGATTATAGCGTAAATTATCAAGCAGGAAAAGTTCAAATTCTTGATCCTTCATTACAAGCTTCGAATACACCAATTGAAGTTTCAGTAGAAAATAATTCAACTTTTGGTCAGCAAACCAGACGTTTTATGGGAATCAATGTAGAACATAAATTCTCAGACAAATTAATGCTTGGTGCTACATTTATCAAAATGACCGAAAGACCATTTACACAAAAATCAAATTATGGTCAAGAGTCAGTAAACAACACCATTTTTGGATTCAATGCAAACTATTCAACCGAAGTTCCTTTCTTAACTCGATTAGCCAATAAGTTGCCAAATATTGATACCGATGTTCCATCCAATTTATCATTGCGTGGTGAAATAGCATTTTTACAACCTGATACGCCAAAACAAGATAGATTTGAAGGCGAATCAACTATTTATGTAGATGATTTCGAAGGTTCACAAACTACAATTGATATGCGTTCGGCTCAATCATGGTCATTGTCAAGTGTGCCAATTGTAGATGAAACGCCAACAACACCAATTGATTATAACTTTAATGCCAACTCATTATCATTAGAATACGGTCATAAAAGAGCCAAACTAAATTGGTATAGCATTGACCCAACACTTTATGTGCAAACGCCAAATGAAATTGGTCAAGATGGAATTTCTCTCAACTCAACGAGAAGAATTTTTAGTAATGAGTTGTTTCCAAATCTAGAAATAGCCGTTGGTCAATCACAAGTTATAAATACATTAGATTTAACCTATTATCCATCAGAACGTGGACCATATAATTATAATCCAAGTGCTGCTTCAACAGGTTTATTGACTAATCCACAAGAAAATTTTGGTGGAATCACACGTGCTATAAATTCTACTAACTTTGAACAAAGCAATGTTGAATATATCCAGTTTTGGATTATGGATCCATATTTTGACCCAACAAATCCTGATGCTGTTTCTAATCCAGCTAATACGGGTAAAATATATTTCAATCTAGGTGAAATTTCAGAAGACGTTCTTAAAGACGAACGCAAACAATATGAAAATGGTTTGCCAGCAGATAATGCTTCGCAATCATTAACAAATTCAACTGTTTGGGGAAAAGTACCATCGGCACAATCGTTGATTTATGCATTTGATGTGGATGGAAGCAATAGGAGTTCTCAAGACGTTGGTTTTGATGGATTAAATGATGCTTCCGAAAGCAATCTTGCAGGAATCGATCCAGCATTTGCTGCTTTGCCCGATCCAGCTGCGGATAATTATCAATACTTTTTAAACGCAAATGGAAGTAGCGTTTTTGATCGTTATAAAAATTATAATGGAATTGAAGGTAATTCACCAATAAATGTTTCCGATACCAATCGTGGTTCAACAACACTACCTGACGTTGAAGATATTAATCGAGATAACACTATGAATACGATTAATGCTTATTATGAATATAGCATTAAAGTAAGTCCTGCTGATTTAGCTGAAACGAACGTTGGTAACAACTACATTACCGATTATAAACTTACTGAAAACGTAAATTTACCAAACGGATTAACTACTAGTTCTCGTTGGTTGCAATTTAAAATTCCTGTAAAAGAATTTGAAAATGCAGTTGGAGGAATTTCAGATTTCCGTTCTATTCGTTTTATGCGTATGTTCATGACTGGATTTACACAACCAATTACGGTTCGTTTTGGAGCTTTAGATTTAGTTCGTGGTGAATGGAGACGTTACGATAACTCATTTGAATTTACAGACAACAATCCAGCAGATGATGGAACAAACTTTGATGTACTTTCTGTAAACATTCAAGAAAATGCACAACGTGTTCCAATTCCTTATGTAACTCCACCAGGAGTTGTTCGTGAACAAATGAATCAAAACAATACTATTATTAGTCAAAACGAGCAATCATTGTCTTTAAGAGCTTCAGGCGATGGATTAGAAGCAGGAGATTCTAGAGCAGTTTTCAAAAATGTAAACATAGACATGCGTCAGTTTAATAAATTGAAAATGTTCTTGCACGCAGAATCATTACCAAACGTAACACCAGAATTGCAAGAAGACCAAATGTCAGCTTTTATTCGTTTTGGAAATGACTTTACGGATAACTTCTATGAAGTTGAAATTCCCCTAAAAGTTACAACACCAGTAACTGGTTCAGGTGATCCTGAACTTATTTGGCCAGAGCTGAATGAAATTGATTTACCGACTGCTTTGTTAACCAAGCTAAAAATTTTAGCAATGGGACCAAGTGCGCCACCAGAAGATGATAATGGAATTCGATATGCTAATGATTTTGATTTAGATCCTTCATTGGCAAACAATACATCAAGAGGAAAATTAAGAATTGGTATTAAAGGAAATCCAAATTTTGGATTAGTTAGAACCTTGATGGTTGGTATCAGAAATAATACAACTCTTGATGGTGTTAAAGGAGAAGTTTGGTTCAATGAGTTGCGTTTAGCCGATATGAGTAACAAAGGCGGAATGGCAGCAGTGTTAAACATGGACGCAAACATGGCTGATTTTGCTACTGTTTCTGCAACAGGAAGAATGAGTACTATTGGATTTGGAGCTTTAGAACAAGGCCCAAACGAAAGAAGCCGAGAAGATGTGCAACAATATAATTTAGTTACTAATGTTAGTTTAGGTAAGTTATTACCAAAAAAATGGGGAATCAATTTACCATTCAACTATGCTGTTGGAGAAGAAATTATCACACCAGAATATGATCCGTTCAATCAAGATATTAGATTACAACAACTTTTAGATAATACATCTGATTCTGCTGAAAGAGATAATATAGAAAACAGAGCTATTGATTTTACTAAACGAAAAAGCATCAACTTTATTGGTGTAAAAAAAGAAAGAGCTCCAGAGCAAAAGCAACGCATTTACGATCCTGAAAATTTAACATTGTCTTATTCGTATAACGAAGTTAAAAAACACAACTTTGAAATTGAAAATTTTATCGACCAACAAGTTAATACAACAGTTGATTATACTTATACTTTTAAACCAAAAACAATTGAACCGTTCAAGAATACTAAAGTGTTCAAGAAAAGTGATTATTGGAAATTATTAAGAGAGTTTAACTTTAATTATTTACCAACTAATATTTCTTTCAGTTCGAATATTATAAGACAATTTAACAAACAACAGTTCAGACAAGTTGAAGTTGGTTTGCCACTTGATGCTTTGTATAGAAGAAATTATTCGTTCAATTATCAATATGGATTTAATTATAATTTAACAAAAGCGCTGAAAATAAATTATACCGCAGCTTCTCAAAATATCGTTAGAAGTTATATTGACGAAAACAATCAACCTGACAATTCTTATACCGTTTGGACTGATTTTTGGAACATTGGAACACCAAACCAGCACAACCAACAAATTGTTATAAACTATGATGTGCCAATCAACAAAATCCCACTTTTGGCGTTTGTAAAACCTGTTTATTCATATACTGGTGGTTATAGTTGGCAAAGAGCATCACTTGCTTTTGAAACAGTTCCTTTGAATGGCGTTGAATATAATTTAGGAAACACAATTCAAAACTCAGGCGCACACCGATTGAATACTGCTTTCAGTATGGAAACGTTTTATAAGTATATTGGTTTGGGTAAAAAAACACCTAAGGCAAATGCGCCAAAACCTGCGGCACCAAAACCAGGCGAAAAAATCACAAATACTAAAGCACAACCAGCGCAATCAACAAATGTATTTCTTGATGGATTGAAAGGTGTTTTAACAAGCGTAAAAAACATTCAAATTAATTATACCCAAAACGAAGGAACAGTTCTTCCCGGATTTTTACCAAGCTTAGGTTTCTTTGGTTCTTCAAAACCAGGTATTGGATTTATCTTTGGAACACAAGATGATGTTCGTTTTGAAGCCGCAAAAAATGGTTGGTTAACCGATTATCCCGACTTTAATCAAAACTATACTCAAGTTGTTACTAAAACACTTGATATGACAGCAAATGTTGATTTATTTCCTGATTTTAAAATTGATTTAACAGCCAAAAGAGCTTATGCTGATAACTATTCTGAACAGTATGATGCAGTTGGTGGCGTTTATGAATCTCGTTCACCTTATAGTTTTGGAAATTTTGAAATCTCAACCGTAATGTTAAAATCGGCATTCAAAGTTAGTGACGAAAATTTCTCCTCTGCTTTCAATGATTTTAGAGGAAACCGAATTTATATTGCAGATAGATTAGCGACTCAATTTTATGGAAATACTTCATACTCAAGAGATGCAGAAGGTTATCCAATTGGATTTGGCAAAAACAGTCAAGCCGTATTACTTCCAGCTTTCCTTGCAGCATATACTGGCTTGTATTCTTCTGGAGCTAATGATAGTGCTAAAGATATCTCATTAAGTGCTTTGAGAAACATTCCAATTCCAAACTGGACAATAAAATATACTGGTTTGATGCGCTATAAGTTCTTCAAAGACACTTTCAAACGTTTTTCTATTCAACATGCTTATCGTGCATCTTATACCTTAAACTCGTTCCGTTCTAATCTAGAATATGATAGAACTGATCCTAATAAAGTAGATGCTGGAGGAAATTATCAAAGGCAAACTATCATTGGAAATGCCAACTTAGTAGAACAATTTAACCCATTGATTAGAGTTGATTTTGAAATGAAAAACTCGTTCAAAATTCTTGCAGAAATGAAGAAAGATAGAAGTTTGTCGTTGAGTTTTGATAATAACTTACTAACCGAAGTTCAAGGATTAGAATATGTTATGGGATTTGGATACCGATTTAAAGATGTGATTTTCTCTTCTCAATTAGCGGACAATCCAACTGGAATTATCAAAAGTGATATCAACGTAAAAATCGATTTCTCGTATAGAAATAGCAAAACAATTGTTCGTTATTTAGACTATGATAACAATCAACTTGGTGGTGGACAAAACCTTTGGTCAGCAAAATTAACTGCCGATTATTCGTTTAGTAAAAACCTAACAGCCATTTTCTATTACGACCATTCTTTCTCTAAACCAGTTATTTCAACTTCATTTCCACTAACTAACATTAGAGCAGGATTTACTATGCGATATAATTTTGGAAACTAACTTTTCCAATAAAAATAAAGTCTTAAATTTGACACATTAAAACAATAAACTAAATGAATATACCAGCAAACTTAAAATACACCAAAGACCACGAATGGATTCTGATTGAAGGTGATGTAGCAACAGTAGGAATTACAGATTTCGCTCAAAAAGAATTAGGCGATATTGTCTATGTTGAAGTAGAAACTTTAGACCAAACTTTAGATAAAGACGAAGTTTTTGGAACAGTTGAAGCAGTGAAAACCGTTTCTGACTTGTTTTTACCTTTAACAGGTGAAGTGATTGAGTTTAACGATGAGTTAGAATCTAATCCTGAAAGTGTAAATACTGATCCTTATGGTAAAGGTTGGATGATTAAACTTAAAATTTCTGATGCCTCAGAAGTTGACCAACTATTATCAAGTGATGATTATAAAGCACTTATCGGAGCATAAAAAAATTTGGTTTTGTTTTGCTTTAAGCTGGACAATTCTTATAGCTTTTTTGTGCTTAGTAAAAGATAGTGATTTACCTTCCATAGGAATAAAAGTATCAGGATTAGACAAAGTGGTTCATTTTGGATTTCACTTTATATTTATACTCCTTTGGGCGATTTATTTTTTTGCTTCCAGAAAAGTACTAACGATTAAATTGATAGCTACACTTGTTTTCTGCTCTTTCATATTTGGCGTAAGCATCGAACTATTGCAAGGAATCTATACAACAACAAGACAAGCAGATGTTTTTGATGTGTTGTCAAATACTTTTGGAGCAATAGTTGCAGGAAGTATGGCCAGCAAAATTTTAAAAAAACAATCCAATTAAAATAGAATAAAAAGTCCCATTTCGATGGGATTTTTTTACTTTTATAGCATTAAATCGTTGATTAATAGCAAGCACAATGAATATTAAAAACTATCTCGACTCTACTTATCTAAAAACGGCAGAACAAGCTGGCGTTTCTGAAGCAGAAAATACCGAAATTGTAAAACAATTTATTCAAGAAGCTATTGATGAAAACTTTAAACTAATCATGATTCGACCAGATATGGTTAAGATGGCTCGAACGATGATTGACGAACAAAAATCCAAAGTGCTTGTTGGAACCGTGATTTCTTTTCCAGAAGGAACAAATTCTTTGGATGAAAAAATTGAAGAAGCAGAACAAGCCATTCAAGATGGTGCTGACGAATTGGATTTTGTTTGCAACTATGAAGCGTTTAAAAAAGGAGAAATTGAATTAGTGAAAAACGAGGTATTCATTCTTACTCGATACGCGTTCTATAATCATAAAGTAGCTAAATGGATTATTGAAGTTGCGGCTTTAACCGATGCGCAAATCATTCAAATTTCAGCATTAATAAAAAATGTTGTTATGGCTAATTTCAAAGAAGACACCTATCAAAATGTTTTTGTAAAATCGTCAACGGGTTTTTATAAAACAGAAAATAATTTGCCAAATGGCGCAACAATTCCTGCAATAATTATGATGATTGAAAATGCGTCGCCTTTGCCAGTAAAAGCTGCTGGTGGCGTTAGAACCTATGAAGATGTTGCAGAGATGCTTCGTATAGGTGTCAAAAGAATTGGAACATCTGCCGCAAAAACCATTGCTAACGGAAACGTTTCAACCAACAACTATTAAAAATTAGTTTTATTACTTATGAAAAAAATAATCGCACTACTATTTCTTTTGATGGCATTTATTTCAAATGCACAAGAAAATTCAAGTATATCAGAACGTTTTCCTGTTTTTCCTGATTGCGAAGGACAACAAAACACAAGTTTAGAAACTTGTTTTTATAATCAAGTACATGATTTTGTTTACAACAACTTTAAAGTATCTGAAGCATTGACTGAAAAGCAATATAAAGGAAGTTTGATTGTTCTTTTTGAAGTTACTGATGAAGGAAAATTTGTAGTTCAATATGTTGATGCTAATGAAGCGGATTTAATCACAGAAAGTAAAGCAGTTTTTGAAAAAATGCCTAAAGTCAGTCCAGCAACCTATAATGGAAAACCAACGTATGCAAAATATACTATAAAAATTGCTATTCCGTTGCAAAGTATTGCACAAATACAAGCTGCAAAAGAAGCAGAAGCAGTAGCGCAAATCACTTCAAATAAATATATTCCTAACAATAAAGAATTGGATGAAGTTGATAACATAAACTATAAAACATTTGACAAACCACAATTTGAAAGTCATTTGAATATTCCATTTTCACATAGTTATTATGCGCAATTTGATGATGAAATGAACCAAGTTGGCGCTAACAATCATACAAGTTCAAAACCATTTGCTTATGCCGATGTTTCAAAATATTATAATCTAAAAGCCGAAACTGAAAAATTATATAAATCCAAATCAGGTTGGTGGGGAAAAAAGCTTTGGAACGAAAATTTAGTCGAAATCCAAGGTGAAGATTATTGGTTTACGCTAAACCCAATTCTTGATTTACAATTAGGAAGAAGTCAAGCTGATGAGTCCAATAGTACTTTTGTGAATACTAGAGGAATACAATTTAATGGAGGATTAGGTGAAACCATAAATTTCACCACAACTATTTATGAAAGCCAAGGACGATTTGCTGGTTATTTTAACCGATATGCAGAGTCGATAAAACCTTCTGGAGGAAATCCAGCTATTATTCCTGGAATTGGAATTGCTAAAGATTTCAAATCGGATGCGTATGATTTTCCTTTGGCGGAAGCCAATTTAGCGTTTACACCAAGTAAATTCATTAATTTAAATTTAGGTTATGGTCGCAATTTTATTGGTGATGGTTATCGTTCGTTGCTGTTAAGTGATGGCGCAAGTCCTTATCCGTATTTGAAATTAAACACGACCTTCTGGAAAATAAAATATACCAATATTTATACTTGGCTAAAAGATGTTCGACCAGAAGTTACTCTTGATAGAACGTATGCTACGAAGTATGTAGCCAGTCATTATTTGAGTTTGAATGTGACAAAAAAATTAAATCTTGGTTTCTTCGAATCGGTTGTTTGGACCAATCAGAACGATCGTGGTTTTGATATGAGTTTTGTTAATCCAATTATTTTCTATCGTGCGGTAGAATTTGGTTCATCTTCTCGAAGCGGAAATGCGTTGCTTGGTCTAACATCAAAATACAAGTTTAGTAATCAAATCAACTTCTATGGACAATTTTTGTTAGATGAATTTTCGTTGAATGATATTAAAGCAGGAGATAAAAGCTGGAAAAATAAATTTGGATACCAACTTGGCGCAAAATACTATCATGCTTTCAATATCAAAAATCTTTTATTGCAGTTAGAATACAATCATGTTCGTCCTTATGTGTATGCGCACAGTGAACCAATTACCAATTATGGACACAATAACCAAAGTTTAGGACACAATTGGGGTGGAAATTTTAAGGAATTCATTGCTATTGCTCGCTACAACAAAGGAAGATATTTCGCCGATGCTAAAATTACTTTTGGACAACGTGGTTTAGATTTTGACGATACCGCTAATTATGGTAGCAATATTTATTTAGATTATGATGAAAACAGACCATTAGATACTGGCGTAAACATTGGGCAAGGAAATAAAACAACCATCTTTATCGCCGATTTGCAAGCTGGATATTTAATAAATCCTGCTACCAATCTAAAACTTTTTGGAAGTGTTATTTATAGAAATTTTTCACCAAATGCAGAAACACTAACCGATTTCAAAGAATCTACTACTTGGCTTTCTCTTGGTGTTCGTTGTGATATATTTAATTGGTATTTTGATTATTAGAAGAAACAAAAAATGAACGATAAAGGAAATCCAAATCAAATTTTATTTGAAGTTCTCTAAAATCATTCTCGATTTAATTTATCAATATATTCAGTAGGTGTAACGCCTATGAACTCTTTAAACACTCTATTAAAAGTAGATTGTTGCGTAAATCCAGCTTTTGTATAAATGTGCTCTAGCGTATGTTTTTTATGTTTTTTGTTATCTAAATCTTCTATAACTTGCTGAATTCGATACTGATTTACAAAAACATTAAATTTTTTATTTCCAACTTGATTAAGTGCTTTTGAAATATAAGTACTGTTGGTTTTTAACGTTTTTGAAAGCATGTTTATACTAAAATCAGGATCAGTAAAAGGTTTTTCTTCTTCAAAATAAGCAACAATTTCATTGTAAAGATTTTCAAATCTGGCAATATTGTCGTCTGTTTCCTCTAAAAAATCACTATCACTTTGTTTAGAACCAAACTTTAATTTGGTAAGTTCTTTTTCAAGTCCTTTAAGTTTTATATAAAAATAACCAATATAGGTAATAATCACTAAGCTATAGACTATAGTTATTCCTTCAAATTTTTGAATAGCGTTTACATTATCAGATGAAATAATAATTGGTTTAGAAATTTTTAAATATTCAGCAATTGGTCTAGAGAAAAAACAAATAACACTTGACACTGTCAAAACTGAAAAAGCAGTTTTAAAATTAGTTATTATCAAAGTAGCAATTGAAATAGCTATAAAATGTAAAAAAACCGAGTAAGAATAATGACAATGTAGTAATGAAAAATAAAGGGTATGAAGAAAAATAGTTATCAAAATAAACTTAAACATTGCTTCAAATTGATACCTAACTTTTGACAACAATATACCTAAATAAATAAAACTCAAAGAGGATATGATATAAAATAGCTTGTTACCTTCAAGCAATGCAGACAAATCATTGTTTGAAATTGTTATTATATATGATAATGAATAAGCAAATCCAATTATAAACAATATAGATCTTAAAAATTTACCTTTATTTTTATATAAATCTCTGTATGTCATTCTTTTATTGTGATATTGTTTAGATAAAATTTTTAAAAAAACATTCATAAAATGTTTCCTATCTGCTCTTTGATGCTTTTATATAAAAAATGTAGCTATTACACTTATGAAAAAAGGTTGTTTTAATTTCAACAACTAAAGTGCGAAATTAAGCATATTCTTCGAAAAAAATATAAGAATTAAATGTATTTACAAAAAAATAACACATTCTAAAATTGTCACTACCGTTTGTAGAACTAGTTCTACAAGCTTGATTTTGTTGATGTTATGATTTTTTTTAGCAAAACATTAACATCTCGCATTTTCATAAGCTAAATCATAAATTTTACATAAGCTATTTTGCAAAAAAAGTGCTTTTTTCCACTATTTTTTTCACTTTTATTAAAAATTTTCTGATTTTATAATTCTGATTTTCAATTTCTTAATAATTAAAGATAAGCAAATTTATGAATTGACTTATAGTTTCAAATTTATGATGTTTTTTCGGTTCTATGTTTGTAAGCTGACAAATGCTTATTTAGAGGTATTCCCTTTTGGTATGAATAAATCAGAGATTGCGCCCCAAGTGCTACTATATAATATTTAAGAAATTAATTAAATTAAGAAATTGTAAAAAGACAATGCCCCAAATTTATAAACCTAAAAAAATAATTATGAATAGAAATTACTTCCTTAAAAAAAGCGACTGAAACCACAGTGCTTTTAAACTCAAAAAAAATCTAAAATAATTTAAAGTAAAAAACAGACGCTTTGCTAATACAAGGTATGAAGATTTTTGCTATTACCTTAAAATGAAAAAAAATGAAAAAAACCCAAAATGAATTTTTATTTAAATCTAGTAATATAAAGAATTATGGATAATACTACTTCTATTTACAAGAGTTTTAAATTACTCTTATTAACGGCGTTTTTGTTTTTGTCATCATTGACAACAAATGCGCAAAATTATGTAAAGCATTATATCGCTCCTGCTCCTTGGCAGTATTACAGTGATGCAAATGTTCTAGTAATCGCTACAGAATCTACAACTGTTGCTAACGTTCAAGTTGCAAAAAGTGATGGAACTGTTTTAGGAAATGTTACAACTGTAAAAGGTTCTCCAACAACTTTTAGATTTGTTGGTGATCCATTAGCTGTTCCTATCAACACTTTAAATACAGTACTTAATGGTGCTGGTTTGATAATAACAAGTACTATTCCGGTTTCGGTAAATGTTAGAAACATTGCATCAGATGCTTTTGGAGCTACATACGATGCTAACATTAAAGGTAATGCTTCTTTAGCTAGTTTTGGAGATGCTGGTATTGGTAGTAGTTTTAGAGTAGGTTACTACAGAGATGGTAATCTTACTGGAACAGAAAAACCAATTTATAGTGTTTTGGCTATAACAGATGGAACTGTTATAAAAGTTAATAATATAGTAACTACAACATTAAATGCAGGTCAAAGCTATTTGTTCAATACTGCAATTGGCTCACTAGTTGAAGCATCTAGTCCAATCGTTATGAATACTAATGCCAGAATGGACGAACCTGGTGGATGTGGTGATGGAGCTTCTAATCAAATTCCTCCTATTTCTGTTTTAGGAACTGATTATTTTGCGGTAAGAACTCAAGGTACAGCTTTGCCAGAACAAACAACAGTTGTTGCAACAGCAAATAATACTGTTTTAACAATATCAAGTTATTTAGCTAGTGGTGTTTTATCTACCACAAATACTATTACACTGGCATCAGCAGGTGACTTTTATACATTTGCTAACGGAGATGGAACAACAGCTTTTTCTTCAAATAGAATTACTGCAACAAAAAAAGTTGCAGTTTATAGTGGTTCAGCACAATCCTGTGAAGTTGATGTATGCACACTTGCACCAATAAATTCAGCTTGTAATGGTTCTAGTTTTATTGAAACATCACAATTTGTTCGTTATGATAATAGTGTTTTGCCTTATTTTGGATATGTAATATTACAAAGTGCAACAGCAATTGTAAATGTTAATGGTAATAACTTAGAAACACTTGGTGGTGTTAGAAGACAATTGGGAACTACAGGTTGGTATTTAATTGATTTTACAAACGGACAATTAGGTGATCCTTCTATTTTATCTATTACGAGTACCGCAAAACTAAACGTTGCTATAATTCAACAAGGTGGCGGTTTTTCTATGTCAGCTACATTTTCTAGTTTTGTAGAACAACCTACTGCGCCTGTTGCAACTTTAGTTTCAAATGGTGCTTGTGCAAATTCAAGTGCTTTATTAACTACATCACCAGGATATCTTAGTTATCAATGGTATTATAATGATGTAGCTATTTCTGGAGCAACATCTAATACATACACAGCAAATAATTCTGGTAATTATTATGTACTTTCAGGTTTATCTTGTGGTGATGTTATACAATCAGCTCCAGTTTCAGTAACTCTTGATATTTGTCCAACAAGTGTGTCAGATATTTCATGTTCAAACAATGGAACATTTGAAAGTGCAACTGATGATTTTGTTTCATTCCAATTAAATCCAGTTGCACCAACAACTTTTGTTGATGGAACCTATTCTTATAATCTAACGGCAACATTTGCTGGTTCTCCTGTAACGGTTACTTTATTGGATGGAAGTCCTGCAACAAACTTGTTTTATAGCACGCCAAATTATTTTAAAATACCTAATGGTGTTTTAGGAACAGGTGATTTTACGCTTACTTTAACACCAACTTGGGGTTCGTTTACTCCTGAAACAGTAACTTTCACAAATACAGGAACATGTTCAACAGTTTGTACAACTGCTTCTACAGGAAATGTTGTTACTTACTATTATAGAACTCCTGAACAAGTTACTGATTTGAGTGCATCGGCTTTAATTCCAAAATTTGATGAAGGAACAAATAGAAAGCTTACTCAAGTAAAAGTAGATTATGGAGTTTATTTTTCAGGAGCAATGGCTTTTGAATCGCAAAGCCCTTTAGCATCTACTTTTAGATACAGAGCTTATAGTGACTTATCATTTACAATTGGAGGTTTTACACATGCTAATACTTATGAATTATTTACTAATCCATTGTATCCTGCAAATGAATCATATCCACCAGCGGTTGATACTCCAGCAGTAGCAGCTTGGCCGGGAACGGTATCACCGAGTCCGTATGCATTTTCTAGAATGTTTGTTTATCCAAATAACATTTGGTTATTACAATCTTTAAGATTAGGTTTAGATCCAAGGCAAAACCCTAATTGGGTAACAAATCTTAGTGGAGATTCCACTTTTGATGATGATATTTTTATAAAATCATTTAATGATATAAATTATAATGGTTCGGCTACTTATTCTTCTGCAACTGATATAGCTAACTTTATTGGAACAGGTAATGTAGCTAATTCCTTCAGTACGTTCAGTTCTATGAACTCAAACGGATCAGGTACTAGATTTATTTCACAAAGTTTAAGAGGTTCGCTTTATTATAAAGTTGAATACACTTATGATTGTGTTGTTCCAGTCGAAGTCGCTTGTGATGACACACTTGATGGTAATGGCGGTGGTATCACTAATGTAAATTCAGATAATAATATTACTGATACTTTTGTTACAACTTTATTAGGTGGTAGCGGAGGTCTTGGAGGAGAAAGAGATGTTGCAATCACTAATAAGGTTGGACTTAATCCTTATAACCTTCTTGTTTATGCTGCAGATTCTTCAGTTGATATTTCGTATGGTGCAGGAGATCGTTCTCTTATAACAGTTCAATACGATGGTGTTGATGGTAATGCTCAAGTTTTAAATCCGACAGGATTAGGTGGTGTTGATTTTAGTACTTTGAATGGTTTTTCATTTCAAGTTACTAAAGATAGTAATGCATTTGCAATGACGGTTGAGTTATGGTCAAATGCTGGAGCAGCATCGAGTTTTTCACAAACTTTTGCTGCAGGAACAACATTATTGGCACAAAATGTAAACCTGCAATTTAATCAATTCACTCCACTTGTAGGAACTGGTGTTGATTTATCAAATATTGGAGCTGTTGTTTTCAAATATGATACTACTCCTTTTACAGGAAGTCCTGATTATAGTATTTCTAATATAACGTTTGATTGTACTAACCCAATTGATGCAGTAGATGATACAGCTTCAACTCCAATAAACGGAGTTACAGGTGGCGATGCAGGTATTAATGTTTACAACAATGATACTATAGGAACATCTGGAGCAACAGCAAGTAATGTTACTTTAACATCTACACCAACAGCTCAATTATCAATTAATCCAACAACAGGTGCCGTAACCGTTGCTCCAGGAACAC
>DAOLYL010000006.1:0-102 GCA_035425765.1 Flavobacterium sp.
CATATCTCGAATCAAGGTATTTTTATTCAATATTTCAAAAACGGTCAGAGACCGACTGAACTAATAGACACAGTTCATCCTACGGAAGACCTGCGCCAGAAT
>DAOLYL010000006.1:202-27208 GCA_035425765.1 Flavobacterium sp.
CATATCTCGAATCAAGGTATTTTTATTCAATATTTCAAAAACGGTCAGAGACCGAGTGAAATAATAGACACAGGTCGTCCTACGGAAGACCTGCGCCAGAATCAAATCATCAACGGCAATAAAAATGACAAAAACAACACATGCAAATCACTTATTAAATCACATGAATAGATTCATCACCTAAAAATTCTCTTTTCAAATAAACAGAATCTTTAGGGTTCAATTTTCCAGCATTTATTAAGCGCAATTCTCTGCGTTGCAAGGCATCTTCAAAAAGTTTTTTCTCCCGTTCCGTTTCCGGAATTACTTGTATGCATTTAATGGGTTTACTCTGAAAATCTAATCCAACAAACGTAAAAAATGCTTCATGCGATCTTACTTCTTCTTGTGTTTTAATATTTTTTATAAATACTTCACAAATCACCTCCATGGATGTATTAAAAGCACGTGTTACAAATGAACGCAACACCACAATATCGCCCATTTTTATGGGTAAATTAAAACATACATTATCTAAACCTGCGGTAACAGAAATTCCACCGCTGTGTTTAATAGCTGATATTCCTGCACAAACATCCATCCAACTTAAAAGATGTCCGCCCATTAAATTGCCTATTGGGTTGGTATGCGCAGGCATAATTAATTCTGTTTGAATATTCAAGGTTTCTGAAACTTTTCTTGCTTCCATGATTCTAATTTTAAAAAATTGAGTAGCAATTTACAATTAAATAAATAAACTTTGAAATTTTGAAAAAATGAACCTATTTTTGAGCCACTAAAAATGGCTGCGTAGTTCAATTGGATAGAATATCAGATTTCGGCTCTGAGGGTTGAGGGTTCGAATCCTTCCGCGGTCATTTTTATTTATTTTGTTTCTTCAATAAATTGTCGCTCATTTTGATATCGTTTCAAGTTTGCGACAGCTTAATGATACTTCACAAAAATTTAAAAAAACAAAAATCCGCTATCCTACGCACATAAAAACGGATTCCATTTCAATTTTACAAATAAAATAAGCCTATCTTTTCCACTTTTTTTTTGAAAAAATGATGAAAAATGTCTATAAAATCACCATTTTAACTACAAAAACCCTATTGTTTTTAATGTATATTTGTGAGTTACGATTTTTAATATATTGAATAGAAAAGATGAGACTGAGAAGCTTGGACATTAAAGGATTTAAGAGTTTTGCCGAAAAAACACAAATCAATTTTGAAAATAATATTACCGGCATTGTAGGCCCAAATGGTTGTGGAAAATCAAATGTGGTGGATGCCATTCGTTGGGTATTGGGCGAGCAAAAAACAAAAGCGTTGCGTTTGGAAAAAATGGACAACATGATTTTCAACGGAACTAAAGACAAAGCTGCCGCAAATGTGGCAGAAGTTACTTTAACTTTGGACAATACCCGAAATTTATTGCCAACAGAATTTTCCAGCGTAACCATTACACGAACTGTTGAACGCGATGGCGATAGTTCATATAAACTAAATGGAGTTTCTTGCCGATTAAAAGATATTCGTGATTTATTTATGGATACCGGAATTTCCACTGATTCGTATGCCATCATTGAATTAAAAATGATCGATCAAATTTTGAACAACGTGGATAATGCTCGTCGTACTTTGATTGAACAAGCAGCAGGTGTTTCAAAATACAAGACAAGAAAAAAAGAAACCTTAGCTAAATTACAAGCTACAGAAGCCGACTTAAATCGTGTAGAAGATTTATTGTTTGAAATTGAAAAGAACTTAAAATCATTAGAAAGCCAAGCTAAAAAAGCACGTCAATACAAAAATTATAAAGAAGAATATAAAGTTATTTCGATTGATTTATCTAAATATGAATTACATGGAATAAACGAAAGTTTTTTATTATCCAATAAAGATATTGAAGAATTTGAAGACAAACGTATTGAAGCCAATACTCAAGTGGAAGTATTGGAAGCCAATCTTGAAAAAGAAAAATTAGCTGTTTTAGAAAAAGAGAAATCTTTATCGGATCAGCAAAAACAACTCAACCATTTTTTATCCGAATTACAAGAAAAAGAAAGTCAGAAGAAAATTGACGAACAAAAGTCTTCTTTTTTAAAAGATAAAATAAAACAACTTGCTCAACAAATTACTCATGCTCAACAAATTATTGAGAGCTTAACTTCAGAAATTGGAAACTTAAAAAAGTACAACGAAGAAGATGAACATAAACTTGATGTCATTAGAATAGAATTTGACGCTTCCAAAGAAAAATTAGAAGAACAACGAAATGCGAATTTAGAATATAGAAATAATTTAGATGAAGCTCGTAGTCAATACACGCAAAGTGCCAATAAAATAACAGAAGTGGAGAAACTTATTGCTGTTAAAGAATCGCAATATGAAGCCTTGCAATTGAGTGCTCAAAAATCAATGTTTGAAAACGAAGAACGTATTCGCACATTAGAATCTTTAAAAACAGATATTGCTTTGACCGATGAACGTATAGAAAAACAACGTGCTTTGGTAGATGATTTACGTGCTAAAGAAGAAGATAATATTGAAAAAATAAAAACACTTGAAGAAAAAACCGAGCAACTTCGCCAAGAATTAACCAATAAAAACCGAGTTTTAGACGCCAAAAACAACGAATATAAATTAACCAAAAGCATGATTGACAACCTGGAAGGCTTTCCGGAATCCATCAAGTTTTTAAAGAAAAATGTGAATTGGTTAAAAGATACACCATTGCTTTCGGACATCATCTATTCGGATGAAAAATATCGTGTAGCGATTGAAAGTGTTTTGCAACCCTATTTAAATAATTTCGTGGTAGAAACAGAAAATGAAGCCATCAACGCCATTGATGTGTTGTCACAAAGTTCTGTAGGAAAAGCCAGTTTTTTAATCTTGGATTATTTTAATTCAATATCAACAACAAACCCTACAATTGAAATTTCAAATGCAAAAAATGCCCTTCATGTTGTTCAAATAGACGAAAAATATCAAGCATTATTAAGCTATCTATTAAATGGAATTTATATTGCAGACGAAGGCAGCGATGTCAACAAAATTTTTAATTCTATTGAAAATAAAAAAGATATTTTCATTATTTCAAATTCAGGACATTTATTAAAATCTGACAAGCAAATTTCTGGCGGAGCAGTTGGCTTATTTGAAGGAAAACGATTAGGCCGATTAAAAAACTTTGAAATCTTAGACAAAGAAATTAAAGAGTTGGAAACTGAAGTAATGAATTTCAAAAAAATTACGCAAGACTACTACAATGAATTGCAGCATTTAAAAGTAAATTCATACAGAAATGTGATTGAACGAGAAGCCAATCAATTACAACAAATTGAAAAAGAAGTAGTAGGCAAGCGTTCCAAATTAGAAAGTGAAGAAAACTCTATTGGGAAAGTAAATACACAAGCACAAGCAATTCAAGAACAAATTGCTTCTTTAAAATTTGAAATTGAACCTTTGCATAATGCTTTGTCTGAACAAAGTGAACATTCACATCAATTCAAAAATAATTTAGAAAATTTAGAATTAGAATTTAGAAAAGCGAATGAACTTTTTAATCAATATTCACAAGCATTTAACCAAGCCAATATTTTATTTATTCAACAAGAAAATAAACTTAAATCTAACCAACAAACTTTATCCTATAAACAAAATCAATTTGAAGAAAATGAAAATCGCATTAAAAATGCAAAAGTAGAAATTGAAAATGCTCAATTTGAAATCGATATTATATTGGAGAATATAGATAAAATTGAAACGGCATTAATCGAATCTTACAAAACTAAAGAAGCACAAATGCAAACGCTTTCTGACCAAGAAACGGCTTATTACGGTTTAAAAGAAGGTATAACAAACATTGAAGAATCTATTCGCGAAAAAAATAAAAACAAGCATCTGATAGAACAAACTATCATGAATAAAAAAGAATTATTAAGCGAATTAAAATTAAAACTAAATGTTTTAAAAGAAAGATTATCTATAGAATTTCATATTGATGTAGAAGCATTTACCACTAATTTAGAATTGCCCGAAACAGCTAAAGATGAATTGCAAGACCGATTAGATAAAGTAAAACGACGCATCGAAAACTTTGGTGAAGTTAACCCAATGGCAGAAGAAGCATACAACGAAATGAACGAACGTTTCGAATTTATCAATACGCAAAAAAAAGATTTAATTGACTCAAAAGACACTCTTTTACAAACGATGCAAGAAATTGAGAACACGGCAAAAGAACAATTTTTAGAAACTTTCCACGCCGTTCGCGAGAACTTTATCAATGTGTTTAGAAGCATGTTTACGCAAGATGACAATTGCGATTTAGTATTATTAAATCCAGATGATCCACTGGAATCAGAAATCGATATTATTGCCAAACCGAAAGGGAAACGTCCTCAAGGCATCAATCAACTTTCTGGTGGTGAAAAAACACTTACGGCATTGTCCTTATTGTTTGGTTTATATTTATACAAACCAGCACCATTCTGTATTTTAGATGAGGTAGATGCACCTTTAGATGATGCCAACGTACGCAAATTCAACGATGCCATCCGCAAATTCTCTGAAAATTCTCAATTTATCATTGTTACTCATAATAAATCTACTATGGCAAGTGTTGATTCTATTTACGGTGTAACCATGGTTAAACAAGGCATTTCGCGTGTAGTTCCGGTTGACTTTGGCAGCTTAAACTAAACCAGTTTTATCAATATCTATCTGATTTCTTCCAACGACACAATGCCGTCGCATGCTTATTGATGTATCGAATAAAGAAAGAAAGTAGCAAACTACATTTGATTAAATAGATAGAAAAGTTTATATTGTATCTACAAAAATCAATACCATGAAAAATATACTTCTTTATCTTCCTATACTATTTTTCGCTATCAGTTGTAATAACAACAACTCACATTCAGCCAATAACACAAACCCAGACAAAGAAACAAGCAACGATTCTAAAGGGAATAATTATTGGCAAAAAATGGTGATGCATGAAGTCAAAGATAACAGCGGAATGGTTGCAGCCATATTACCATTGCCAGCCACATGGAAATTGAATAATCCACCACAAAACGGCATTTCTATTACTGGCCCAAATGGAATTAAAATCACAGATTTTGCGCCTGTCAGTTTTATGATGAATTACGACCAAAACTTGCAACATGCCTACAATCAAAGTGGACAAAAAATGCGCTCCATGCCACCTATTGACCAATTAATTCAAGAAGATGTTGTTCCATCTGCAGCCAAACGTGGCTTACAATACTTGAAATTTGAAGAATTAAAAGAGGTTAGCAAAATGGATAAATGGTATTCTGATCAATTATACAAAACTGGACCGGCAGAAACTTTTGTAAAAGCATTTGGCATAGACTGGAAGGACAAAAATGGAAATCCAGCTTTTACTATATTGCATGTCAACTCCTCAAAAGGACAATACGGAGAAACATGGTATTATATGGCCTCTTTATTAGAAGCAGAAAAAGAAATGTTTGAATTAGCCAAAAAACAATTCATTTTTGCATTGGCCAATACTCGTTATAATTTAGAACCTATTATGGCTTATAATAAAGCAGAAGCCGAACGCATTGGACAAAGTTGGGCAGCTTTCAACAAACGAATGGCTCAAAATCAAGCCAATTTTGAAGCACAACAATTGGCACATGTCAACAAATCAAATGCCATTAATGATGCCATTATGAACAATTGGAAATCAAGCAATGCCGCAAGCGATAAAAACCAAGAACAATTTATTGATCGAATCTATGAAAATGAAAAAGTCCAAAATACGGAAACCGGACAAACGTATAAAGTTCAGCAAGGTTCTAACCAATATTGGATGAATAATAATGGTGAATACATTGGCACTAAATCAAATACATACGATCCAAATTTAGATGACAATATGAATGAACAAAAATGGCAAGAATTGAAAAAAGTAGATTAATGTAGAATGAAAGAAATTATACCCAATTTATTTAACTTCAAAAACATTAGCATTCGAAACACCACCTGTATGTAGCACAACAATTGTGGAATTTTTGGGAAAATAATTTTCATTCATTAATTCAAAAAGGCGAAACATCATTTTTCCTGTATATACATAATCCAATAAAATAAGTTGCTCTTGATAAAAATTTTTAATAAACTGAATTAAGCTTGGATTTATTTTGGCATACGCACCAAAATGTGCTTCATGAAAAATTATATTCGTATTTATAAAAGGAAATTTTTCATTTATTTCTTGATTCAAATTTTCATGTTTCAGAACGGCAAAACCTAAAGCAGTTTGATGGGATTTTAAAGCAGTTGCAATACCAGCAATGGTCGTAGCTGTTCCGCAAGCGCTAGCAATAAAATCAAAATCTATTTCAATTTCAACAACAATTTCTGCACAACCTTTTAATGCCAATTCATTTGAACCACCTTCAGGTATTAAATAATAAGGTGCCATATCATTGGGCAATACCTGTTGGAAATTTTTATGTTTATAATTTTCTCTATCCAAATACAACAAATGCATTCCACAATCTTTAGCAAATTGCAAACTTTTGTTGAGTGGCAAATAAGCTTCACCTCTAATAATCCCAATCGTATCGAAACCTAAATATTTACCGGCAGCAGCCGTGGCCGTGATATGATTAGAATAGGCACCTCCAAAAGTAAGAATGGTGTTTTTATTTTCAATTTTTGCTTGTTCTAAATTGTATTTCAACTTTCTCCATTTATTACCAGGAATATCTTTATGAATTAGATCGTCTCTTTTGATAAATAAATTTATTTGGAATTTTCGAGTTAATTCATTTTCAATTTTTTGTATTGGTGATGGCAAATGAAACATTAAAAATGAACTTAAATAATGAAACTAGTAGTAAAATATACGATTCCAAAGTAATGAAAAATACGCTTTAATATCTCTTTTCTTGAAATTGGGTTCTACCTTCGTAAAATTGTATTTACCATTTTTATCTTTATAAATCTTCACATAAAAACGAAATGCATCTTTAGATTTAGTTTGAGTATAATCCGTTCTTCCCCATTTAATATTAAAAAAATCAATCGTATCGTTCAAGCCTTTTTCTACAAAATAATTTCCTTGCGAAAACCACAATAGTGTTTGTATGGCTTCAGAATTTTTAGCATCTTCTAATAATTCTAAATTTCTTGGATATTCAACAAATTCAATCTTCTTCTTTTTTTGAAAAATAGAATATTCTGCTACATAAATAGTGCTATCAGTATAAGCAATCATATTCCACATGAATGAGGTAAACAATGGTGGCGATGTAGAAAATGATTGGTAATTAATCTTATTCACCGTCAATGCATGTTTAAATATTTTTTCAGAATGAAATTTATTGAACGTAGCATAGCCGATATAAGCAGTGCTTATTAAAACAGAAAGCCAAGTAATAAGTCGCCTAGTGTTGCTTTCCTTTTTATAAAAAAATAAAATAGTTAACAGTATTAAAAATGGAATTGTATATAAAGGATCTACTACAGAAATATTATTAAATCCAACTAAATGATTTGAAAAAGGCAAGAAAAATTGTGTGCCATAAGTGGTGCAACAATCCAATAATGCATGCGTTAAAAATCCGAGATACCACAGCAAATACCATCTAGAAAAGGAGATTTTCTTTTTAAATAAAATATAGCTCAAATAGGTGAACGGCAACGCAATAAATAATTGAGGAAAAGCGGCATGGCTGTAACTTCTGTGGATACGCAATGCTTCCGATTCGCTGAGTGTGACAAAAAAATTGACAAACACATCTAAGTCAGGAATAGTACCTGCAATTGCACCAAATAAAATTGCTTTGTTGCCTATTTTTTTCCCAAGCACTAACTCACCTACTCCGGCTCCTAATGCAATTTGTGAAATAGAATCCATTTATTCCGTTGAAATTTATTTTAATGGAGTAATAGCAATATGGCATTATTCCAATATATGATTATATCAAAATAATTCACCTTGTTCAGGTTCTTTTTTATCGTCAAAATTGGTGATTTCAAAATCTACATCAAAATTTATTTTTTGTTCTTCGGCATCATCCATTGGTGCGGATTCTACTAATTTAATTTCTTTAATCGTACCTCCACATAATTTATTCCCAATGGCTTTCCAACCTTTAACATCAATAAATTCAACAAGTTTCACCACTTCTGCCTCACTGGATTTTCCTTTTCCTAAATCGAGTGTATATTCGACTGATGGATTAGAAAACAAAGTAGCAAAAACTAATTTAGCATTGCTCTCTTCCGAAATAAAATTGTATTTGGTGTCAATAGTAGTTGTTTCTATCACAAATCGTTTCACATAATTTACTTTCTTAGAATCGGAAAAATGGATAGCAGAAATAACAGTAGTTGGATATAGTTTATCGATTGCTACAATTTCATTCATAGTATATCGATTCGTCAAATCAAAATTGGTTAAATAATATTCACCAGATTTTAGCACTATTAATATTCTATCTTCATTCTGAAATGAGCCTAAATATCGGCCTCGTTTATCTGTATTTAATCGACCTACAGTATCATCTAACCAAATTTCAACGCCACCTAAAGTAGTTCTTCCTTTACTTTTTTGTTCAATTTTTTTAACTGGATATTTTGTAACAATATTTCCATTTGCACCTCGACCTTTAATATCTAAATTATAAAAATCAAATTCAAATACTTTATTGCGTGCACTGCAATTTGGCGATAAAACAACGCTGCAACTTTCGGCTTCGCCATTCGGATTTACTGAAAAATATAAAATTTTAGATTTTGGATTTCCTTGTGTAATAGGATATTCCTTATCGCGAGTAATAGCGGTTACATTAAAGCGTTTGGCATAACTTACGCCAGATTTTCCATCCACATAAACAGCATTATAGGTAGTTCTGTCGTCATTTTTTTTCCAAACAGCTACATGAATTATATCTTTGCCTATAAATACTTTTTCAGAATTACGTACTACTTTTAATACACCATCTTTTGTAAAAGCAATAATATCATCGATATCCGAACATTCAGCAATAAATTCTTCTTTTTTCATGTCTTTACCAAAGCCTACAAATCCTTCTGTTCGGTTTACAAATAATTTTTCATTGTTGGCTGCAACCGTTTTTATTTCAACAATATCAAAAATGGCAATTTCTGTTTTTCGTTCTTTCCCTTTTCCGTATTTTTTTAATAAATCTTCAAAATATTTTATAGCATATTTAGTTAATGATTTAAGGTTCTTTTTGGTTTCTTCCATTTCATCTTCCAAACCTTTAATATATTCGTCTGCTTTTTTCTTATCAAATTTTGAAATGCGTTTAATTTTAATTTCCGTCAAGCGAACGATATCATCTTGAGTTACTTCACGCATCAATAATTTTTTAAATGGTGTCAATCCTTTATCAATAGCATGAATAACACCATCCCAAGTTTCTTCTTCTTCAATATCACGATAAATTTTATTTTCGATAAATATTTTTTCTAATGATGAAAAATGCCATTTATCTTCTAATTCATTTAATTTGATTTCCAACTCACTTTTTAACAAAAGTACTGTTGTATCTGTGGACATTCTGAGTGCATCAGATGCGCCGATAAAACGTGGCTTATTATCAATAATTACACACGTATTGGGTGAAATAGATAATTCACAATCAGAAAAAGCATACAATGCATCCACCGTAACACTTGGCGAAACTTGAGGTTGTAGTTCTATAAATATTTCTACTTCTTTAGCCGTGTTGTCAATTACTTTTTTAATTTTAATTTTTCCTTTTTCGTTGGCTTTTAAAATGGAATCAATTAAATCAGAAGTAGTGGTTCCGAACGGTATTTCGGTAATTTTTAATGTTTTTTTATCTGCAATTTCAATTTTTGCACGAACTCTGATTTTGCCTCCACGTTTTCCATCATTATATTCACGCACATCCACTAAGCCACCTGTTAAAAAATCTGGAAAAATTTCGAACGATTCTTTTCGTAAATATTTGATTGAAGCATCAATTAATTCACAAAAATTATGAGACATTACTTTGGTGGATAAGCCTACGGCAATACCTTCAGCACCTTGTGCTAAAAGTAACGGAAATTTTACTGGTAATTGAACCGGCTCTCGTTTTCTACCATCATAAGAAACTTGCCAATCGGTGGTATCTTCATTAAAAACAACATCTAAAGCAAATTTGGACAAACGCGCTTCAATATAACGTGGCGCTGCTGCGCTATCACCTGTTCTAATATCGCCCCAGTTTCCTTGGCAATCAATCAATAAATCTTTTTGCCCAATATTTACAATGGCATCGTTAATGCTGGCATCTCCATGTGGATGAAATTGCATGGTGCTGCCTACAATGTTTGCTACTTTATTGTATCTGCCATCATCCAATTCTTTCATGGCATGCATAATTCGGCGTTGTACCGGCTTAAATCCATCATATAATGCAGGAACCGCACGTTCTAAAATTACGTAAGATGCATAATCTAAAAACCAATTTTCATACAACCCATCAATGGTAGTTATATGGTCACCGTGTATTTCATTGTACTCTTCTGTTGACATATCTAAACACTTCAAACTGCAAGTATATACTTAGTAATTTGATTTTGCAAATTGAGTTTTAAACGTAGGTGTGTATTTTATTCCCATTTAAGCTCATTTATCCACTTAAACAGCAATTGATACTTTACAATAATTTAAACTTTATATTTTGTGACTAAAAAACAATTATAACATTTTTTTGTTTTATACCTTTATCCCATGGAAGAAATAGAATTAAATAATGGAATAAAATTAGATACTAATCCTGTATTAGAAAATCATTTCAAAGAAATTTTAACTTTAATAGGTGAAGATCCAACACGCGAAGGATTATTAAAAACACCCAGTAGAGTAGCAAGTGCGCTGCAATTCACAACACATGGTTATCAATTGGATCCAATTGAAATTGTACGTTCTGCCATATTCCATGAAGAGCATAACCAAATGGTAATTGTGAAAGACATAGAATTGTATTCCATGTGCGAACACCACATGTTACCTTTTTTTGGTAAAGCACATGTAGCCTATATTCCCAATGGTAAAATTACGGGATTAAGTAAAATAGCTAGAGTGGTAGATGCTTATTCTCGACGCTTACAGGTTCAGGAACGCTTAACCGTTCAAATAAGAGATTGTTTACAAGAAGCCTTAAACCCATTAGGCGTTGCTGTAGTTATTGAAGCCAAGCATATGTGTATGATGATGCGTGGAATACAAAAACAAAATTCTGTTACGACCACATCCGCATTTACAGGAGAATTCGAGAAACAAGCCACTCGTTCAGAATTTGTTAAATTAATTAGTGCCAATTTATCCTAACTTTTTCCATGACGACACCAAGAATTCAACCTATAGAAAAACCAAGATACATTATTTAACCATTTAAAATTACATTTTAACGATACCAAAATTGTAGAAACTACTTATTTATGTGCCATGGAAAACTTTTACAACTGCATGAATTTACCTTTAGAATTTAAAAGTAATAATTTATGTGTGTTGGTTTAAAATTACTTAATACATTATTCGCTCCATTTCGCTTAATTAGGCTTAATTTTGGATGTCAAAAAAATTAATTCTATTATGAAAAGAACACATATTATTGCCTTAGTTTTTGTGGCTGTTTTAGTAGCATCATTAACTGTCATGTTGGGAAAAGGATTTAGTAGATATGAAAGTTTTGAATCAGCACATGCTAAAGAAGGAAAAGAATTTACAGTGGTTGGTTATATGAATAAAATAAAAGGTGTTACTTATAAACCGGAAATAAACCCTAACCAATTTTCAATTTATGTTAAAGATGAAAAAAATGTAGAACGATTGGTAGTTGTAAACAAAGCAGTTCCACGCGACATAGAAAAATCGGAAAAAGTAGTAGTTACCGGAAAAATGAGTGGCAATACATTTGTTGCCAGTGATATCCTTTTAAAATGTCCTTCAAAATATAAAAATAGAGAATTAGAAGCCAATAATGGAAAAAGCATCTAATTAATATGGACTTACCTTACATCAATTTATCATGAATATATACGCAATTGGCGAGAATTTGCTCTTTGGAAAAGTTGGACACTTTTTAATTATCCTAACTTTAGTTACATCTTTAACTGCCTCTATTTCTTATTTTTTAGCGACTACATTTCGCAAAAACCCAGAAAAATCAATTCCATGGGTAAGTTTTGGCAGAAAATTATTTATACTACATGCGGTTGCTGTAATTGGTGTATTGGCATCTTTGTTGCTCATTATTCATCAACATTTATTTGAATATAAATATGTTTGGGAACACACCTCAAAAGATCTTCCAATTTACTATCAATTTTCATCAATGTGGAGCGGTCAAGAAGGTAGTACCTTATTGTGGATGTTTTGGCATGCTGTCTTAGGTTGTGTTTTAATTTTTAAAGCGAAAGATTGGGAAAGTCCTGTTTTGTCCATAGTAGCTCTTGCTCAATTCTTATTATGTTCCATGCTTTTAGGAATCTATGTTTTTGGATATAAGCTAGGAAGCAATCCATTTGCCTTAATAAAAGACACTATGGATATTCCCATTTTCAAAATGAATCCGGATTGGACACCTGAAGACGGAACCGGCTTGAATCCATCTTTACAAAATTATTGGATGGTGATACATCCACCAGTATTATTTTTAGGCTTTGCGGCATGTACCATTCCTGCTGCGTATGCAATTGCTTCTTTATGGCAACGCAAATTCACAGAATGGGTAAAACCTGTATTGCCATGGAGTTTATTTGCGTTAATGGTATTAGGTGTTGGTATTTTATTGGGTGGTGCGTGGGCGTATGAAGCCTTAAACTTCGGAGGTTTTTGGGCTTGGGATCCGGTAGAAAATGCCTCGTTAGTACCTTGGTTGGTATTGGCAGCTGGTATCCATACCTTAATGGCTTACAAACATACTGGTTATTCTCTACATGCAACGTATGCCTTATTTATAAGTTCATTTTTATTGATTTTATATTCTTCTTTCTTAACGAAAAGTGGTGTATTAGGAGATGCATCGGTACATTCATTTACTGACTTAGGAATGAGTGGACAATTAATCGTCATTATATTAGCTTTTTTAATTCCAGCAGCATATTTATATATTGATAGGACATTTATTAAAAAACAAATTCCATCAAAAGAAAAAGAAGAAAATTTGTCTTCCAGGGAATTTTGGTTGTTTATAGGCTCTTTAGTATTTGTATTTGCAGCTACACATATTATTACATTAACTTCATTTCCTGTTATCAATAAAATATTTGGTTCAAACATAGCACCGCCATCCGATATAAAAAATCATTACAATGATGTTCAAGTATGGATGGCTGCGTTAGCCGCCATTGGCTCTGCCTGTACTCAATTTTTTAAATATAAAATTTCAGATTTCAGAAAAGTAGTTAAACAACTTCTAATTGCTTTTACCATAAGTATTGTTTTAACGATATTGGTGGTGATTTCATTCCAAATGCATAGAATTGATTTTATCGTGATGATATTTAGTGCTTGGTTTGCCATATTAGCCAATATTCAATATATTTTTCAGGTTTTAAAAGGAAAATTAAAAATTTCAGGTGGTTCCGTTTCTCATATAGGTTTTGCATTAATGATGTTAGGAATTATTATCTCACAAGGCAGACAAGAAGTATTATCAATCAATAAATTTGGTATCGATTATGGTTCAGGTTTTTCAGATCAAGAAATTGCAGAAAATGTATTGCTTTATCAAAACGAGCCGACCGAAATGGGAAAATACCGAATTACCTATACCGGCGATTCGACATCGGGCAAACATATTTATTTTAATGTTAGATATGAAGAATTGGATAAACAAAAAAATATTGTTCGCACATTCACTTTGCATCCTAATATTTTATTAAACGACAAAATGGGTAATAATCCGGTGCCATCTACACGAAAAACTTGGAATGCTGATTTATATACTCATATTACTTCAGCTCCATTAAAAGAAGATGGTACGCCGGCTGACTCGATGGTGCAAAATACCTATACTATTTCCATTGGCGACACCATTCCGGCTTCGAGATGTTTAGTGGTATTGGAAGGTGTAAATCCGGATGCACATATTCATAATTTTGAAAAAAAACCAAAAGATATTGCCATCGGTGCTCAACTTAAGTTCATTTCTTTAGATACAACCTACTATATTGAACCGGTTTATTTGGTTCGCGAAGTGGTAGCCACCAGTATTCCGGCTCGTGTAGAAAAAAATGATGTCAGCTTTTCTTTGATAAAAATTTTACCCGAAGAAAATAAATTACAATTTTTAGTAGAACAAAAATTGAACAAATTTATCATTATGAAAGCCATTAAATTTCCATATATTAATCTATTATGGTTAGGCTGTTTTGTGATGGCATCTGGCATTTTTATGAGTATTTTACATCGTAGAAAAGAAAATAAATAACTTGTCAGTCATTCGATCCATATCTTTTATTGGTTCTGGAAATGTGGCCACACATTTAGCAAAGGCTTTTGCTAAAAAAGGCGTTATAATACAACAAATATATAGTCAAACGTGTGATAACTCGGAGATTTTAGCTTGGCAATCGAATGCTGTATATACTTGCAATTTAGATGAATTAAATTTGGACGTAGATTTACTCATTTTTGCGGTGAAAGATGAAGCCATTAAAACCTTATCTCAATATATTTTACAAAAAAAACCTGATTTAAAAATGGTGCATACATCTGGTTCGGTTGGATTAGATGTTTTTGAAAATGCTCAAAATGTAGGCATCGTTTATCCATTACAATCATTCTCTAAAACAAAGAAAATAAATATTGACGAAGTTCCATTTTTAATTACATCAAACAATCAATCATTTAAAAATGAACTAAAAACTTTGGCATATTTGCTTAGCAGTCGAGTGTATGAGTATAGCGACGAACAACGCAAACATTTACATATTGCGGCAGTTTTAGTTAATAATTTTTCCAATCATTTATTTGCATTAGCACAAAGTTATTGCGAAAAACATGGTTTAGATTATCAACTTTTAATGCCATTAATTCATGAAACTATTATTAAAATAGATACAATTTTGCCAAAAGATGCACAAACAGGTCCTTCCAAACGGCGTGATATCGAAATTATAGACAAACATCTATCCATTTTAGAAATTGAAGATAAAAATTTACATGCCATTTATCAGCTATTGAGTAATTCCATATTAAAAATGTATCCGCAATAAGTTCATTTATTTTCTTTTAATCTGCTAATTTCTTGTTCTAACATTCTAATTTTTCGGTCTAATTCTGGTAAATTTTTATACACAACTGTCGAGCGAAAATGTTGTTTGATATCAAATGCTGGAATACCTGATAAAACCTGATTTTCTGTTTTTATGGAAGATGCAATAGCACTTTTAGCATTTATTTTAGTATTTGGAGCAATAGTAATATGTCCCACAAATCCAACTTGTCCACCAATCATCGCATGATGTCCAATCTTGGTAGAACCAGAAATGCCTGTTTGTGCAGCAATCACAGTATATTCACCAATTTCTACATTATGACCTACTTGAATTAAATTATCTAACTTCACTCCTTTTCTAATTATAGTGGAGCCTAAAGTTGCTCTATCGATACACGTATTTGCGCCAATTTCACAATCATCTTCAAGAATAACATTTCCCAATTGAGGAATTTTTTTAAACGAGCCATCCTGCTGTGGCGCAAAACCAAAACCATCGCTACCGATAACCACACCAGCATGTAAAATGCAATTATTCCCAATTTTACAATTTTTATAAATGACTACGTTTGGGTAAACAATACAATCATCACCAATTTCTACATTTTCACCAATATATACATTTGGATAAATTTGGGTGTTTTTTCCAACTTTAAAATTGGGCTGATGAATATTTGTTTGCTGAGATGCTTTTTTTTCAGCTTCCTGTAATAAAATAGTAAATGCAGTGTACGCATCATCCACAACAATAAAATTAAGCTTGGATTTTTTTATTTTTTTATAGCTGTTTTGTGATAGTATAATTGCTCCAGCATTTGTAGTTTCGATAAATGGTAAGTATTTTTCATTCGCTAAAAATGAAATATTAAAAGCCTGAGCATCCTCAATTTTAGCCGGCGACGTAATCTTATAATGTTCATCACCGATCACTTTGCCATTTACTAATTGAGCTATTTCTTTTAATGTATGCATGAAAAAAATTTAAACGTGTTTTAAAACCATCATAGTCAATCTTGAAATATTGAGTAAATTTTCTTTTTCATCGTAAATTTTAATTTCCCAAACTTGTGTTTTACTTCCAATATGAATCGGTTTTGCAATTCCATAAACATACCCATTTCTTACTGATTTCAAATGGTTGGAATTAATATCCAAACCTAAGGCATATTCTTTAGAAATATCCAAACATAAATTAGCGGCAGTACTTCCTAGTGTTTCTGCCAAAACCACGTGCGCACCACCATGAAGCAAACCCATAGGTTGATGGGTTCGTTGGTCAACTGGCATTTTTGCCACTAAATAATCGTCACCAATTTCAGTATATTCAATTCCAAGGTATTCTACCATGGTGTTTTGAGCTTGCATTCGCAATCCATCTAAACTTATTTCCTTGAATTTCCAAATTGACATGTTGTATTTTTTACTAAAATAATAAAATAAACTAAATCATAAACTGAATTAATGATTTACTCGTAAATTTGTGCATGCATTCAAAACTAATCATCTTCGATTTTGGCTCTCAATATACACAGCTCATTGCCAGAAGAATTCGAGAACTTAATATTTATTGTGAAATTCATCCATATAACGCCTTATCTGTATTAGAAAAGAAAGATTTTAGTGGAATTATACTTTCCGGTTCGCCGTTTTCAGTTCTGCAGGATGAAGCGTTGCAATTCCCGATTAAAGACGTGATTGAAAAACATCCGGTTCCGGTTTTGGCTATTTGTTACGGTGCTCAATATGTGGCACACACATTTGGAGGAAAAGTTGAACGTTCCTCTAAGCGTGAATACGGCAGAGCTCATTTAGAGTATATTGAACCAAATAATAAATTATTTAAATCAATTTCTTCACATTCACAAGTATGGATGAGCCATGGAGATTCCGTATTAGAATTGCCGGATAATTTTGAATTGCTAGCAACGACTGATTCTATACCAGTTGCTGCGTTTAAAGTAAATGAAAAGGATATTTATGCTATTCAATTTCATCCTGAGGTTACACATTCTACAGAAGGCAAAACATTATTAGAGAATTTTGCTGTCCATATTTGCGGCTGTTCTCAGGATTGGACACCGATGTCTTTTATTGAAGAAACCGTAAATGAAATCAAAATCCAAGTTGGTAATGATCATGTGGTGTTGGGTTTGAGTGGTGGAGTTGATTCAAGTGTTGCTGCGCTTTTACTACATAAAGCTATTGGTAATCAATTAACTTGTATCTTTGTTAATAATGGATTACTTAGGTTTAATGAGTTTAATTCCGTATTAGACTCATACCAACATTTGGGTTTAAATGTCATTGGCGTGGATGCTTCAGCACAATTTTACAAGGCACTTATTGGAATTTCGGAGCCAGAAGCTAAGCGCAAAGCAATAGGAAAAGTATTTATTGATGTATTCCAAGAAGAAGCTGAAAAAATAGAAAATGTAAAATGGCTAGGACAAGGCACCATTTATCCAGATGTCATTGAATCAATATCTGTACATGGTCCATCTGCCAAAATAAAATCGCATCACAATGTTGGTGGTTTGCCTGAAAAAATGCACTTAAAAATAATTGAGCCATTAAATAGATTATTTAAAGATGAAGTTCGCCGAGTAGGAAAAGCATTAGAATTACCTGAAAACATCTTAAACAGGCATCCATTTCCAGGTCCAGGTTTAGGCATTCGAATTTTAGGTGATATAACTGCCGAAAAAGTGGAAACACTCCAAAAAGCAGATTATATTTTTATAGAAAGCCTAAAAAAAGAAAATTTATATAAAGATGTATGGCAAGCTGGTGTTATCTTTCTGCCGATACAAAGTGTAGGCGTGATGGGTGATGAACGCACCTACGAAAATGTGGTGGCACTTAGAGCCGTTTCAAGTATTGATGGCATGACCGCCGATTGGTGTCATTTGCCTTATGAATTTTTGGCACGAGTTTCGAATGAAATAATCAATAACGTAAAAGGAATAAATAGAGTAGTATATGACATTAGTTCAAAACCGCCTGCAACAATTGAATGGGAATAACATATTGATATTCTTATTCTTAATTGCTAGTATTTCATCTTGTTCTTCAAAGAAAATAAGTCAAATTTCAAAGACAGAATACATTGAAGTTGGTGGAAATTTAAAGAAAAATAACAACAATAAATCAGTGGAAGTAGTTGAAATCAATACTGCACCAATCAAAAAAGCAGATTCTATTCTGACTCAACCTGTAGAATTTAACATCTCAAAAGAACAATTTAATAAAGAATCAAATTCTAATCTATTAACTAATGATTTAACTAAAGACACAAAACATCCTTATAATATAGCAGTTATACTTCCATTTTACTTAGATCAAATACCTTTGGGTAAATATATAGACGACTCTACAAAATTACTAAGTAACGACTCTAAAAATGCAGTAGAATTTTACTTAGGCTGTCAAATGGCGAAAGAAAAATTCGCGAATAAGGATTTACAAGTAAATGTGTATTTCGTTGACAATAAAAATGATTCATTATCAAGCATTCATCTGTTTAACAATAAACCTTTTCCTAATGTAGATTATATCGTTGGACCAATTGGATATAAGAATTTAAAAACAATTACCGACATCGCTAAAAACAAACAGATTGTTACGATATCTCCATTTGCTAATTCAATGTACATTCAAAACAATCCATACTATTTCAACGCAAACGCTTCATTATTAAGTGAATACAACGAATTACTAAATCAATACTCAAATAACAATAACAATAACAATAGTATCCTTGAAATTATTTACGATGGAAACGATAAAACAGCGGAAAACATCAACCTATTAAAACAATTATTAAGCGAGAAATACGTTCACTTAACTCCCAAATTTCACGCATTCAGTGGAATCGAGGATATCTCTAAAAAGCTTTCACAAACAGATACTTTAAGTAAACGTTCTTTTATAATATACTCATCTAAAGATACTTATATAAAAACTGTTATTCCTAAACTTAAATCTATAAAGAATCATTTATCTATTTATTGTACTTCAATAGCTATGCAACCTAAATTGCTTAATGGATTAAAGACAACTCACTTTATCTATTCCGTTTCGCCTTACAACACAGAAAATCTAAACTACAAGATTTTTGAACAACAATATGAAGAAAAATACGCTAAAGCTCCAACTGAAGTTGCACACCAAGCGTACGACTTGCTTCTCAGATTGCTAAATAACATAAATAAAAACCAGGCACTTACAGACAATACTTCAAGTTATAGTTTAGATTTTGATAATACGCAATCCAAATTCAATTTTCAGCCTATTTTAAACAATCAAGGAGAAATAAATTATTACGACAATACAAACTTATATTTATACAAATGGGTAAATGGTAGTTTTGTTTTAGACGTTCAATAACTGACTCCAGCAAAATCAGTTTTTTTTGGGTAGTTCAATAAAAAAAAATACGCAAACTTAGTTTTTAAGAATAGTGGTTCCAATATTACCCTTTATATACAATTTACGGCAATAGATATAACATTTCCTCATTTCTACGTGAATTATAACAAATGTTTATTATTCATTTAATTATTTTACTCAAAAGCAGTATATTTGCGACCTTATTTAATAAAATCAAAAATGAGTAAAGGAACAAGAACGGCGCTGATTATACTTACAGCACTCATCGTATTAATTTGTATCTATTGTTTGTCTTTCACATTCAAGGTGAATTCGATTGAAAACAAAGCGATTGCATTTGCAGAAAAATCAATTCCAATGCAAGATTTGGAACAACGTTATCCAAATAATCAACTAGCTCAGTTTTTATACGAAGATTCTATTCATCAAAATAGAATTACACTAAAAAATAGATACTTAGATTCTATTGCTAATGAAAAAGTGTACTTGTGGAACACATATAGTGCATCAAAAAAACAACAATTAAACTTAGGCTTAGATTTACAAGGTGGCATGAGTGTAGTATTGCAAGTTTCACTTCGCGAACTAATTCAAACCTTAGCGGACAATAGTCGAGATCCAAAATTTGTAAAATCATTGGAATTAGCCGAACAACGGATGTCTTCTGGCAACAATGATTATGTAAGTTTATTTTTACAAGCTTATAAAGAACAAAACGCAACCACTACTTTAGCTCAACTGTTTTCTACTCGTAACAATAAAGAAGAAGTTACCGTAGAAAGTTCAGATGCTCAAGTAGAAAAATTTTTACGAACTAAATCAAAAGAAGCATTTGATATCACATTAAATAGAATTTCAACACGTATTGACCAATTTGGCACCAAACAACCAACCGTAACAGCAGAACCATCTCGCGAACGTATTTCAGTTGAAATTGCAGGTGTTGACAATCCAGCACGCGTACGAAAATTATTGCAAGCAACAGCTAATTTAGAGTTTTGGGAAACGTATAAAGCTACAGAATTAGGAAAATCAATTAATGATGCCAACACTGCACTTAAAAACTATTTAGATACTCAAAAAGACAGCAACAAAGATTCTGCAACTATTGCCAAAGCACAAAGCATTTTAACAGGAAACTCAGATTCAGCATCCACAGTGAATCCATTAACCGGAAAAAAAGATACTAAAAAAGATACATCACAAGCTGGAAAATTTGAGGAATTTAAAAATGAAAATCCGTTTTTTGCAGTTTTACAACCAGCTGTAGACGAAAATAACCAATATCAACCATCTCCTATTATTGGATATGTAAGTGCATTAGACACTGCTAAATTTACGGAATACATTAATTTGTCGGAAGTAAGTAATGTGTTTCCAAAAGATGTTGCTTTATTATATTCAGCAAAATCTTTCGGCGATAAACAAAAATTCTTTACAGTTTATGCCATTAAGAAAAATACGAACAGTGGCAAAGCGCCTTTAGATGGCAGTGTGGTTACTCAAGCACGTCAAGACTATGACCAAAACGGACAAGTAGTGGTAAGCATGCAAATGAATACATTAGGTGGAAAATCGTGGAGAGATTTAACCCGCAAAAATATTGGAAATTCCATTGCTATAGTTTTAGATAACCAAGTATATTCTGCTCCAAATGTAAATAGTGAAATTGACGGTGGAAGTTCACAAATTAGTGGCGGATTTGATGTGCAAGAAGCTACCGATTTAGCAAACGTATTAAAAACAGGTAAATTACCAGCATCAGCAAGAATTATTGAAGAAGAACAAATTGGTGCTTCATTAGGATCAAGTGCTATCAAAGCAGGCTTGTATTCTTTATTGGCTTCTTTTGTTTTAATAATCGTATTTATGGTGTTCTTCTATTCAACAGCAGGTGTTGTAGCCATTATCGTTTTATTGTTAAATGTATTTTTAATCATTGGGTTAATGGCAGGTGTTGGCTCCACGCTTACTTTACCAGGTATTGCCGGTATCGTACTAACTTTAGGTATGGCAGTAGATGCCAACGTAATTATTTACGAACGTATTAAAGAAGAACTACGTGCAGGAAAAGCTACCATTTACGCCGTTCAAGAAGGTTTCAAACATTCATTACCCGCAATTTTAGATGGAAATATTACCACATTATTAACAGCAATTATTCTAGCTGTTATAGGAATTGGACCAGTCAAAGGATTTGCTATCACCTTAATCATCGGTATTTTAACCACCTTGTTTACTGCTGTTTTATTAAGTAAAATGATTGTAGATTGGAGATTAGAAAAAGGAAAAGAATTCCAATACTTCACACCTATGACCAAAAACTTCTTACAAGGAATAAATTTCGATTATATTGGTGCAAGAAAAATTACATACACAATATCTGGTATTATTATTATTGTTGGTTGTATCTCGTTTTTTACACGTGGCTTTGAATTAGGAATTGACTTTAAAGGAGGAAGAGAGTATAAAGTTCGTTTTGAAAAATCTGTAAAAACAGACCAAGTTCGCGACAACTTAAATAAAGTATTAGATAATAAGACTATTGTAAAACAATATGGTTCCGACAATCAAGTAAAAATTACAACAGCCTTTTTAATTAATGACACAGGCAAAGATGTGGACAACAAAGTGGAACATGCTGTTTATGAAGGATTGAAAACTTATATGCCAAATACATCATTTGAAAACTTCAAACGTGTAAATTTAATGAGTGTAACCAAAGTAGATCCAACAATAACAGGAGATTTTAAACGCAGTTCAATTTGGGCATCCATTGCATCTATCGCTGTTATTTTTATTTATATCTTAATTCGATTTAATAAAAAAGGATACTCCATTGGCTCCATTGCGGCAACGGCTCATGATGCTTTTGTAGTATTAGCATTATTCTCCTTATTGCACGGCGTTTTACCGTTCCCTTTAGAAGTGGATCAAATATTTGTAGCCGCTATTTTAACCATCATTGGTTATTCCATTAATGATACAGTGATTATTTTTGACCGTTTAAGAGAATACTTAAAAGAACGGCCAAATGCAAATATGAAAGATACCATGAATGCAGCCATCAACTCAACATTATCCAGAACATTTAACACTGCATTCACCGTATTTATCGTAGTATTTATTTTGTTCGTTTTTGGTGGTCCAGTATTGAGAGCCTTCTCTTTCGCCATGATTATTGGTGTAGTAGTAGGATGTTATTCTTCAATCTTCATCGCATCTCCAATTATGTATGATTTAGATCCAAATCATGATAGTTATCAAGTTGATACCGAAACTAAAACAACATCAAAGAAATCATAAACGTTTCATCATATCAAAAAAGTCCCGATTTTATCGGGACTTTTTAATTTTATACTATGAAAAATTTTGAATTTATAGATTCTATAAAATTTCCATTTCCCATTACACAAATGGTAGCTTGGGGCGACATGGATGCCTTTCAACACGTAAACAACGTTCAATATTTTAGATATTTTGAAACAGGTCGTGTAGAATTTTTTAATAAAACAAACTTATGGAAATTGATTGAAGCAGAAAACATTCGATTTGTAGTGGGCAAATTAGAATGCAATTATTTACAGGAACTCGTGCATCCTGCTGAAATTGAAATTAGCGTTGGAATAAAGAAAATTGGAAATGCTAGTTTAGTGCTGCATCAAATGGTAAAAAGCGATAGAAACATCGTAGCACATGGAGAAGCAATTGTAGTAGCAACGAACCCAAGCACCGGAAAATCAACACCTTGGACAGATAACATTCGTACTGCGTTTGAAAAATGGTTATGATGTTTTCTGCGTAAGCACAGAAAAATGTTTACCATGCGCTTCCAATTCACTCATCGCATTGGCAAAAATATTATTAATCACATCAAGATTAAATTTTTCCTCGAACAATAAATCATCATAATTAAAAATCAATAAACGGATTTCATTTTCTTCTATCCATGATAAATCATTGATGCATTCATCTAAAGAATCAAAATTAGGAACAAAATAATCAGGGAAATTTAAAGCTTTGGCTATTTCTTCATAAAAATGTGATAAAACCACACAACGTTGTCCGTCAATAAAGGCGAGATAAATGCCATTTACTACAATGTTATTTTTAAATGTTTGCATAGTGGATGGATTGGAGATGGTTATTTATTGCGATTTTATTTCAATAAAAGTATTATAATGATCCGCGGTGAACCATGCACGACCATCACTTCCAGTGACCACGCGCTGCGCACCTCTGTTTTTTCCTTCTACTTTAGGATGTATATCCCATTCTCTATATTTAATCTTATTTCCGCTGGCATCTATTTTAGGTAACTGATTTTCATAATTACCAAATGTTCTGCCACCTACATATCCTTCCGGCGCTTCCTGGTGTTCTTTAATATATTTTAGTACCACAATAGCCTTTTGCGGTACATTCGGATTTATTTGTTTAAGAGCATCAATGCCAGTCTGTTTCTTTTCCGAATCATCATGAGATTCAATCGGCGTTTGTTCTACTGACTTATTATTGCGTGATTGTTTATCTTGTGTTGCTGCTTGATAACCTTGAGTATATCCAACTTTGTATCCTTCGTTGTATTTATCATTAGAAGTGGAACAAGAAGAAAAAATAAAAACAGAAAAAATAAAAACACATCCTTTTAAAAATTTAGGAGTAAAATACTTCATAAATGTGTTTGAATTTATTTTCATTTATTTGCTGTTCGCTTTCGCATGATCGGCTAAGAATTGAGCTAAGCCTTTATCTGTTAATGGATGACTAAATAATCCCATAATGGAACCCAAAGGACATGTTACCACATCTGCTCCAGCTTCTGCACATTTAATGATATGCAATGAACTTCGAACGGAAGCGGCTAATATTTGAGTTTTAAATTGGTAATTATCATAAATATGTCTGATTTGATGAATCAAATCCATGCCATCTAAATTAATATCATCTAATCGACCTACAAATGGACTTAAATAAGTTGCACCCGCTTTTGCCGCCAATATAGCTTGACCTGGTGAAAACACCAAGGTGCAGTTGGTTTTAATGCCTTTATCTGAAAAGTATTTAATAGCTTTAATGCCATCCTTTATCATCGGTACTTTCACCACTATATTTTTGTGTAATTGTGCCAACTTTTCACCTTCTGCAATCATTCCTTTGTAATCCGTAGAAATTACTTCTGCACTTACATCACCATCTACAATTTCGCATATTTTTTTATAATGATTCCACACATGCTCATCTCCTACTATGCCTTCTTTTGCCATTAAAGAAGGGTTGGTCGTGCATCCGTCTAAAATACCTAAATCTGTTGCTTCTTTTATTTGCGCTAAGTTTGCCGTATCAATAAAAAATTTCATAACTACTCTTTTGAATTTAATACACAATATTAATTAATTTATATGGAATTCTTTGTATCCAACTTCAATTCGTGTTTTATATTTAATCTCATTTTTTTGAAAGAAAATTAGATAAAGTACTCGTTTGATAAATAAAGATATTTAAGATTAATTTAGTAAAGAAACATTTACCTTTGCTACATGAACATGAATAAGGCATTTTTTCCCATTATATTTTCTATTATATTAGCATCCGGAATTTTATTAGGATATAAAATTCAAGAGCGAAGTGCTTCAAAGAACAATACTTTTAACAGCGCTAAAAGTACATCCAAATTGGATTATATTCTTGGACTGATTGAAGCAAAATATGTAGATACAGTAGATGCACAAAAACTCTACGACGATGCCATTGCTAAAATGTTAGAAGATTTAGATCCGCACAGTGTTTATCTTCCACCCATGGAAATGAAACACGAAGCAGAAATTATGGAAGGAAATTTTGAAGGAATTGGAATTGAATTTTCCATACAAAATGATACCATACAAGTAGTTACGCCAATTAGCGGTGGACCATCAGAAAGCGTTGGTATTTCTGCCGGCGATAAAATCTTAAAAATAAATGATACAAAAGTTGCCGGCATTGGCGTCACCAATGAAATGGTAATGAAAAAATTAAAAGGACCGAAAGACACGAAAGTAAAAGTTACGATGCTCAAAAGCGGTTCTAAAAAAATAATCACTTACACCATTAAACGTGATAAAATTCCAATTTATAGTGTAGATGCCGGATTTATGCTCGATAAAAATACGGCATATATTAAAATAAACCGATTCGCTCAAACAACGTATCAAGAGTTTTATGAAAAATTAGAAGCCTTACAAAAACAAGGTATGCAACGCTTAATTCTCGACTTACGACAAAATCCGGGTGGATTTATGGACCAAGCCACTGCCATTGCGGATGAGTTTATTGATGGCAGTAAAACAATTGTTTACACGGAAGGCAGAACAATGCCCAAAACCATCGATAAGGCAAGGACAGTTGGCTTATTTGAAACCGGAAAATTGGCCATTTTAATAGATGAAGGTGCTGCATCAGCCAGTGAAATCATCAGTGGTGCTGTACAAGATTGGGATCGTGGAATTATTATCGGCCGCCGTTCTTTTGGAAAAGGATTAGTTCAACAAGAATATCCAATTGGTGATGGAAGTTCCGTTCGATTGACGATAGCTAAATATTTTACACCAAGTGGTAGAAGTATCCAACGACCTTATCATGGAAATAATGAAAAATATTATAGCGATTTATTAAAACGCTATGAAGATGGCGAAGTATTCAACCAAGACAGCATTAAACAAGATAAAAAAACAGCTTTTAAAACCTTGATTAAAGGTAGAACTGTTTATGGTGGTGGTGGCATCACGCCGGATATATATATTCCAATAGATACTAGCATGTATAATCCATTTGTAACCGATGTTTTTGCTAAAGGTTTACTACAAGAATTTACGTATAATTATTATGCCGGTAATAAAAATGTATTTTCCAGCTTTCCTTCTATTGCCTTATTTAAATCGAACTATCAAGTAGATAATACATTATACGCACAATTTGTAAATTATTGTGTTCAACATGGCATAAATAAAGATGCTCTTGCTTTTTCAGAAAAATCAAAACCATATTTAAGTTCAAGAATAAAAGCAATGTTTGCCAAACAAATTTGGAAAACAGATGGTTACTATGAAATTGTTTCTAAAGATGATAAAATGGTTCAAAGAGCCATATTAGAACTGAATAAATAAATGGTAGTTTATTAAAAATCTTTGGCTTTTATTATTCCAAAGCTGTCGCAAGTTTGTGGTATAGCAATAGCGTAGGAAACTTGTGACGATAAATAAAGCCCAAAGCTGTCGCAAGTTTGTGGTATGGCAATAGCGTAGGAAACTTGTGACGATAAATAATGCCAATGCTATCCCAAGTTTGTGGTATAGCAATAGCGTGGGAAACTTGTGACGATAAATAAAGCCCAA
>DAOLYL010000007.1:0-27015 GCA_035425765.1 Flavobacterium sp.
TATGAAGGAAAAATAGTTTGATTATTGTTTTGTTTGATTTTGACAGATCGTAAAACCCATCAGTGATGGGTTTTTTTATTTTTATTAAAATCCTAATTTCGATTTTAGTTTTAAGAATAGTAATGCGATTGAATAAGCATCGTCTAGAGAAGAGTTTCGTTCACTTTGAGGAATTTTATATGCTTTAATCAATTCTTCAAGAGAAAAAGATTTATTTGTGATGTCATATAATTTTTGATGCATTATTTCAATATCTAAAGCTTCATTTTTAAGCTTTCCACATTCCATTTTTTCTAAAACTTCATTTATCATTTCAATATCAAAATGTATTCTATGTCCAACAAGTGTTGCATTTCCAATATATTTTAAAAGTTCTTCAATAGCATTATGTTCAGCAAATTTGGGCTGTTTACTTTCTATTAAAAACTCATTTGATAAACCGTTATCATGTAGATATTTATATTGAAGAATTACTAAATCTAATGTGTCATTTACTTTAATAACATCAGAGATAACTCCTATAGCTCCAAAAGATAAAATAACATCATTTTTTGGATTAAGACCTGTTGTTTCAGTATTTAAGATAACATATCTCTCTGATTTATCTTTGAATTTTATTAGATATTCTTTCCAAAATTCAGGATATTCTTTATTGATATTTTTTATCCAGTCAAACATTATGAAAATTGAGTTAGTTGATACCTATCTTTAATTAATTCTTCTAAATCTTTCATTGGATTTAGTGCGTTTTTCAGCTTTTCTCTGTCTGGTTTTGATAGCTCTTCGATATTTATAAAATCTCCATTACTATCATTTTTTAAACCTTCAAGAGTTCTAAACTTTGATAAAACCAAAAATGCTTCAGCACAATTTATATAAATATCAGTGTTTTTTGGATCTGTAATTGCCAATTGCTTGAAACGTAAATAAGTATTATTTACACCTCTTAAATTCAAGCTGATAGCAAATAATCTTGCGCCATCAACTAATGGCATTATTGCTTTATTTTTGATGTCAAACTTATCTTTATTTTCGCCTTCTTCTTCTAAATTGAATTTTTTGAAAAAGTTAAGTGGTGGACTTTTTCGTAAAGCATCATTACCAAGAAAATCAAAGAAAAGATTATTGTTTTTTGCATTGTTAAAAATAATATCAGTGATTGTATCTTCAATTTTATTTTCACCAAAAACAATTTCATAATCAAAGAAAATACTACTAATTTCATTTGATTTTTCACCTGGAGTTTTCATCCAATTGTTGTATTGTTTTATCCAGTCAGTCAGCGATTTGCACCAAAGCATATTGCTTGCAACATGACCATTTATACAACTTTCATAACCTACTTTTTCTAAAACAGAAGTGGCTCTTTTTGCTAGTTTAAGAAAATAATCTTTTACATCGCGATATTTATCTTCTGCAACATCTTCAAAAACTAAAATACTATCTTGATCAGTCAATAATAGTTGTTCTTTTCTTCCTTGACTACCAATACTTAACCATGCAAATCGGGCTGGAGGCGAACCTAAATCTAATATTGCTAATTCAATAGCACGTTTATTTATTGCAAAAATTATTTCTCCGGATATATTATATATGTGTTGTAAAGGAATATTCTTTGCTATAGAAGTTTGAATTAAATCAGTGAGCTTTTCTCTAACTTGTTTTAATTCTTTGGCTGATAATGAACGTTTTATTTCTTTTATCAAAACACCTGGATTATTGGATTGAGCAACAACCAAATCGTGTTCAGAAATCACACCTTTAACTTCAGATTTATCAGAACCATCATTAGTAACACAAAGATGACTGACGTTGTGTTTTAATAATAATAATTGCGCTTCGGCTACAGATACATTTTCGGCAACGGTAATTACTGGTGATGCCATTATTTTGTCAACAGTAGAAGTGAGTGGAAATCTACCATTGGCAATTTTACATCTCAAATCAGAATCGGTTATAATTCCAATAGGATTGTTGTTATCAATGATAATTGCGCTACTAGATAAATTCTCAGTCATTTGCTGCGCCACTTCTTTAACAATAGAATTTACACTTACTTTTAAAGGTGTTTTATTGTAGCTTAGTGATTGAAAATATTGAATTTCTCCAGAAGTTTGGTCATTATAAATACTATCAGTTACTAGTTTTCCACTATTTTCTTTATCAAATGAATTTCTTGTATTTGATGCAAAACTTTCAAGTAAAAAGTCAAGTACATTTGCATTTAAAGAAACGTAGGGTTTAAATACTTTAATTGGAATACCATATATTATACAATCTTCACGTGCTTTGGCAGTCATCATATAATTATTCTTAGCAAAGAATGGTCTTAAACCAAAAACATCGCCAGCATAACATTTGTTTAATAATGTTTCTTCGGCATCTGCAATAAAAGAAAGATTTAGAACTCCTGAAGCAACAACATAAAAACTATCATGCAATTTATCATCAATTTTGAATAAAGTTTTATGTTTTTCTAAATTTATGACACCAATATTTTTACTTACGTCAATTAGTTCTTCATAGGTTAAATGACTAAATGGTGGATATTCTTTTAGAAAATTAGCAATATTCTCAGCAACGCTATTCATAAATTATAATTTTATAGTTACAAAAATAGTGAAGATAAGTAGTCTGGCATCTAAGTATAGTTATTTTTATAAACATTTTCTATTTTACATAATATAAATTATAGTGCAAATATAATACATTATCATTTATAAATGAAATGCATTTTTGGAATTTTTTTGAAATATAAATATACTAAAAATTAAGAAAATAATGCGTCAAATTGCACTTATAAACAATTGAAATACTGTATGTTAATAACTTTTATTTTAAATATTAAAAACAAAACTTACAAAACATATCATATATTGATGAAAAAATCTTATAAAATATTAATATTTTTGCATTTCATCGATTTTTGATGCAAATTTTTACCCTTAATCGATTAAAATTGCATTTAATCTATATAGATTTGCACAGTAACATTATTGTATCCCAAATCCAATATTGTTATGTGGAAATAAAGTTAAATAATTTTAAGTTAAACTAAACCTACACGATTATGAAAAGAGTTTTTACTTTCATTGCATTATTTTTGCTTACATTAAGCACAAATGCACAGACAACATCAGTTAGCTACACAGAATCTACGGAAAATTTTTCAAATCCGGAAAGAGGTTTTTATCATCACAAAGAAACAAACTCTACTAGTTATTCACCATTGACGCAAACAACATTGGCGAATTATAGAAATAATGAAAAAATCACATTAATAATGAGATTGTTTTATTTACACGATTTTTTAACAACTCCAATATCTCAAGCATATTTAGAAAATATGCGTAGTGATTTTACAAAAATCAGAAACGCGGGAATTAAATGTGTTGTTCGTTTTGCTTACTCAGACGAAACAACTCTTGGACAGCGTGATGCTTCTAAAACTCAAATTTTAGCTCATTTACAACAACTTGCTCCAATATTACAATCGAATGCTGATGTAATAGCTACAGTTCAAGCTGGTTTTATTGGAACTTATGGTGAATGGTATTATACTGATCACTTTGGAATGAACCCAACTGCAGCTGACTATGCTAATCGTAGAGAAATTGTTGATGCGATATTAAATGCTTTGCCAACAAACAGAACAGTTCAAATTAGAACCCCTAAATTAAAGCAAAAATTGTTTAATACAACTACAGCTTTAACGCAGACTCAAGGTTTATCAACTACTAGCTTAGCTAGAGTTGGTCATCATAATGATTGCTTCATTTCTGACGATTCTGATGTTGGAACTTATACTAATATTACTACTGAATATCCATATTTAGCTCAAGAAACTAAATTTGTTCCAATGGGTGGAGAAACTTGTGATTTTGATCCAGCACGTTCAAATTGTGATGTTGGAGTTACAGAAATGGAAAAATTCCACTGGTCATATATGAATATTGACTATTATCCAGAAGTAATTGAAGAATTTGGTGAAAATAATTGTTTAAATGATATTAGAAAAAGATTAGGATACCGTTTTAACTTGACATCAGGTGTTTTTCCAACGAATGCTAATGCAGGAAATACAATGCCAATAACAATTAAATTAAAAAATACAGGTTTTGCCTCTATTTATAATGATAGAACTGCATATTTAGTTCTAAGAAATACTACTACAAACCAAGTTTATTCTGTTGCTCTTGCTTCAAACCCACAATTGTGGTTAGGAACAAATGAAATAACTATTAATGAAACGATTACTTTGCCATCAAACATGGCTCAAGGAAATTATAATTTATTTTTAAACCTTCCTGATGCTTCGGCAACTTTAAGCACTAGACCTGAATATTCTGTACGCTTTGCTAATACTGATGTTTGGGAAGCTACAACAGGTTATAACAAATTAAATGCTACTTTAAATGTTGGTCAAGCACTTGGAATTGCTGATAATTCTAGAATTAACCCAGTGATTTATCCAGTTCCTGCTAATGAAGAAATGATGGTTGAAATGGAAAACATTTCTGAATTCAAAGTTACATTGTTTAACACACTTGGTCAAAACTTTGGTATCATAACTAATGTTGTTGATAACAACAAAATTTCAATAAATACTCAAAGTTTATCTGACGGTGTTTATATGATTAGATTAGAAAACGGCAATATCAATGCAACAAAAAGAATTATAGTAAAACATTAAGATATAAAGATACCTACACTTGAATCGGGGTTGAGAAATATATTTTCTTAGCTCCGATTTTTTTTATCTCTTTTTGCGTTTTTTCAAACTATGTTTTATACCTAATTGAACTGCATTTGAATAATATTCAGACTGAACAAACAATTCAACATTTGCTGAAATCTCAGTATAATCAAAAAGTAAATAATTAAATATTCCACTAAATCTTTGGAAATTATCACTAAAATCATCTAAGAAATAAGAAGCTTCAACTCTCATATTGAAATCATCTTGCTCCTTCCCTATTTTAAATGCTAAGCCACTTCCATAATAAAATCTATCATCTAACATCCAAAACGGATAACCTGTTAGCAACTCAAATCTATTTCTATCTGCAAAAGAACCTTGAGAATAAAAGCTTTCTACGAACGGTAACAATTTATATTTTGGCTGATTTCCATTGTCATAAAACAATTTAGCAGAAATTGAACCTTCATACGCTTCATCTGTAGTTATTTGAGTATCTAAGACGCTACTTTTATTATAAAAATTTCCTTCGACTGAAATATTTGCATTCAAGAATTTTAGAAAATAAACATCTTGGAAATAATTCATTTGAAAACGATAGATGTTTTTACTGTGTGCACCACCTGATTCTGCAGGAGCAATTTTTAGTTCTAATGATTTATAATTTTTCTCTTTAGATAAATTTGCACCAGCAGTATATTGGAAGAATAATTTATCTTGATCACTATATTCTAATCTACCAGATGTCCAATAGTTTATTTTATTTTCAATAATGGCTTTCTTGAATTTATATTCTAGACCAAATAATGTATGTGTAATATTGTGAGTTGGATCTTTTATCTCTTGATTTAATGCATACATTTTACTATATGTTGCACCAATACTGTGAATGTTTAAATTTTTATCATAAATATTATACGAAAGTACATTTTTTACTGCCGAATTATCTTCTCTATTCGTTTCTAATGAACTAGCGAGGTTTAAAAAATTACCATATTCTCTTCTTTCACTTTTCAGAATTTCTTCTAATACTTTTGGATAAAATAATTCGGAGTGATTTTCTGCTAAATCGAGTTTTAAATCTCTTAGTTCATAAACCACATCAGTGTTAAGTGTTGCACGAAGTGTTTCTTTTTCTACAACATCATTAGGCAAAGAATTGGCAATTATCCATGCGTTTTTAAATTTACCATTTTCATGATAAAAAGAACTCATTAATGCTTTTGCAGCATAATCTTCTGGATTTTTGGCTATATGTTCTGTATATTCTTTTATTAGTTTTTCGTTTGCTTTTGTTTCAATTAACCAATTCATTTTAGTTACAAAATCAACATCTTTACTATACTTTGACCAATCAAATGCTTTTGTCAAATTATTTTTATCAGCATACAACCAAGTAATTTGTGATGCTAAATTTTCATACTCACTTGATGGTTCAATATCTTCAAGAAATTTTAAAGCATTATCAGGTTCATAATCAAGAAGATATTCTAGATATAGTATTTTGGTTTCTTGAGAATTATCAATTTTTAATAATTTTTCTAAAGCATCTTTTATGTTTTCTTTATTTTCTGGCGAATTATAACTTGCTATATAATCACTAAGAATTGATTTATCATTAGGTTTTGCTAGCATTTGCAAACGCAACCATTTTTCTCTTTCTATTTCAGTTGGATAATCAACAATTTTATTTAAATCAATTGAATACAAAACATTTTCAGCCAATGGATGTTTCTTTACATGTTCGTCTAACATTTTCCAAACCACATTTCCTTTGTCTTCCCAAGTCATGTATTTTGTATATTTATTCCAAACTTCTGCATCAATTTTAGGAGTAGAAATCATTTTTTGCTTCAAGTCTTCAACTTCTTTTTTGAAATCTTCTTCCGAAGTATCAACATAAACTTTCACAGTATTAAAATCAATTACTTGTCTTGTATGCTCTGCATAATCTGCTCTTGCATCCATTTGAATTGATGCGAGTAATTGTTTTTCTTCTGGTGTTTTAAAATTCAAATCAATCATCTTAAGCTTTGACTTATTTGTAAAGACTGAATATAAATTTCCTTCAAGAAATGGTGTTTTTTTGAAAACAGCTTCTTCCTTTTTAAGTTGTGCTTCTATTTTTTTAGCATTTTCATTGCTTCCATACAAAAACCAATATTGATTTTCTGTTATAGATTCTTCGTTATCTAATTCTTGAACTAAATATTCTCCATCGCCCGAAGTGTGTTTGAATTTAGATGCGCGCCAATCATTTACTAGAAAACCTCCATCTACACCATTAACAAAACGCAGCTGAGGATAACGTTGCGTCATTCCTTTGATTAACCCTTTAAACAATGGATACATTGCTCTATCCGAGTTTTTAGTTTTATACCAACCCAATGACTCTGTGTTTCTTAATGAATAATTTCCTTGACTCATGTTTTTTTCACCAGGAATTTGAAATATATCATCCGGATGAACGAAGTGAACCCAAATTCCAGTATATAAATAGACCGAATTTAGAGCAAAATTGGCATCTTCTTTCATATAAAAACCACTTGCAGTTCTAGGAAAATCGAAGAGTTTTGGTTCTAAAGGATCAAAATCAAATTCTCTATTTCCTCCTTCTTTAAAATCTCCAGAATAAACACTACACATAAATTTTATAGATGGCATTCCGTTTGTTAATTGTTGTAAACCAGTTTTATCTATGATATTTGAAGGTGGAACATAAATTGTTGGTAGTTTTCCAAAACCATTAATTCTCCATTTTTTTTCGGCAGAAGCCAAAGATAAACGCATAAATTCAGGATTTTTCCAATCTTCTTTAACTAATGAAACGTGATTATAGCCATGAAAACCAAGCTCGTGACCATTTCTTAAAACATCTTTAGAAATCCAATTACTTAAAATTTCTGTTTTATTATTTATTTTAGCTTTTTGGCTATCCCATTGATTAAATAAAAACGGTGGTTGAATATTAGAATCATAATCAAAAGTGGTTAGCGCAACATATTTAATGTCAAATTCATCAGCAAGCTTAACCATATCTGGCCAAAATGTTTTATGAACATATTCCGAAAGACTTTGTTTTAGTTCAGATGCTATTGGTTCTTGCATAACATCATATACTGGTGATGGAAAATCGTCCAGATGAATCGTATTCACGTTTGCAATTGGATAAGGGATTCCTTCTAGACCTTTTAAAATTCCAGCAAAAAGCAATCCTCTATCTGATTTTTCGTTGTAATTAGTAGTGTTGTAAAAAATGACTTTCCCATTTCCAACCGAATTTTCAGTAATCAGCGGATAGTAATCATTATTAGCTGCAGATGCTAATATTTTTAAATCTTCCTTGAAATTATTTCTTTTAAGACCAAAGAAGATAATGTCTTTTCCGAATTTTTTATCTTTATAGCCAGGTAACATTGGAACTTTAAAATTATATCCTGCAGATGCCACATCAATAAATAAATCGGCTTCAGGTTTTAGACCAATTAGGTATGAAAACCTAGAGTCTTCACTATTATATGGCAAATAAAGTGTTCCGCCTTTTGATACAAAATCTACAATTTTTTCAATAGTTGTTGCGTTTATTTTCTTGCTATCATAAATACATAAAACTCTAATTGATTCTGAAATTTGTCCGCTTGAATTCCATTCTTTTAGTGAAACACTTTTAATTCCTAGCTTGGTATAATCACAAACTTTCTTAATGTGATTAAACGTTTTTATATTCTCTAAATCGTTATTATCTACAACAAATTGAATTAATGGCGGATTATCAGGAGATTCGCTTGTATATCTTCTTAATTCTCTTTCATCATTATCAGAATTAAAAAAATCAAACTCATCCGACTCTGAAAGTTTTTCTAATTTTCCACAGCTAGATAGTATCAAAACAAAAAATGTTATGAATAGATATGTAATATGCTTTTTATAAAGGGTAAAATTATTTCTCATATCTTATAGATTAAGTCATTCAATCTCGATTCTTTGGGCTTATTAATTATTTCATAAACATCAAAAGCGTCATTTGTATATATTATTTCAATTTTTCTTCCTCTATTTCTTAATGCTTGAAGTTGACGTTCTAATTCCGATTTAAATTCAAATCCTTCTTCAAGTGAAGTTATGCTTTGCGGCTTTTTTTTATAAACAAAAACGATTACACATTTTGGCAAAACATAATCAGGATTTTCTCTGAAAAATTTTTTATTCTTGATGTTTTTATAATACAAATAATCCTTTTCTAAATATTCATTTATGAAATCTTCATAATTAATAAAAAAGTGCTGATTTGTACTTATAGCATGCGCTGAATAAGCATTAACAACTGCATACGAATAAGGAAAATATTCGCTAGAAATGTTTTCATAAGCGTTTAAAATCATTCTGGCTGTTGTATCTGATTGTTTTATTTTTTTGAATTCAGGTTCTTGAAAATAAACGGCTGAATATACCAATCCACATACCAATACAATTGCAAAATAGGGTTTTATAACGGTTACTTTCTTATAAATTGGATATGTTATTCTTAACAAAACCGCAACTAAAATCCCTATGAAAATTGGAATATAAATGGCTATTGCTTGTTTAACCATTTCGGTATCAATCCATTCGTTATTTACATTGCTCAATAATATTAAAAAGATAAATAATATTAAAAAGGAGAATGCTTCGTGCCAGTTTTCTTTAAATCCATAAGTTAATATCAGTAAAAAAAGTAATAACCCAATAGAAATCAAGATGTAATAAAGCATCAAAATATTGTATGGCAAAATTAAATGTGGAAAATATGTATAAGAACTTGCTGCAATCAAACTTGAGTTTAAGAACATTTCAAAGTCATATTCTAGGAAATAACAAGACGTTCCATAAATAGCTGATAATAAAAGAGTAGCAATTAAAAAAGCTTTTAAAACAATGAAATTATAACTATTATATTGTCTTTTTGAAAATAGAAATCCAATTATTAAAAATGGTAAAACCATTATCAACAATGTGAATATATCAATTAACCCAATTGCTATGAACGCAAAAATATAGTTCAAAAAATAGTTACGCTTATTAAATTTCAACAATTTAGGATTGAGATAAAAAACCATTCCAGGAATTGCTATTGAAAGTGCTAAAAACATTGGTTTATGTTGCAATATATATGAAATGTTTATCGGAGATAAAACGTAACAAAGTGCAAAAAATAAACAAGCTACAATTGGAGCAATTAGTTTTGATGCTGTGATTTTGCTAATGGACCAAAATATCAATATTCCAATTAATACAGATTCAATAATTCCCATTGACTCCAATGCGATTTCTGGAGAAATACTTGATATTTTACTATAAAAATTGATTAGAGCTAATTCCCCAACAGGTGTTACACCATTAAAAAACCAACGTTGACTATCAAAATCAATAACGGTTTCTAACTCAAGCATCCAAAGATTTGAAAGAGCATAAACATCATATTTTGTAAAATAATATCGGCTGAAAAAAGTAATAAAACCAAGAGTTACCAGTAATAACAAAATCCACAATCGTTTTTTCTTGGTTTTTGAACTTGTTCTTGTGTTTATATAAAATGACCAACCTTTTTCAAGTTCTACATTTTTTATAAGTTCAAATGTTTTTTGCTTTATTTTATTACTTCCAAAAGTAAGTGATTTTCCTATCAATCGAATGCCAACATAATCAATGAAAATAAAAATAATAAAGAATATTATAATATTAAAAAGATTATAAATACCTAGTTGAACCAAAATAAACAGTAAAATAGTAAGTAAACTTCCATATTTAAACCATTGATTTGCAATAAAATCAAAGATGTTTTCAGGTTTATGATAATTGACAAACTTTCTGTTAAGATAGAACAATACCAAAACCAATAGACAAAGTCTAACGAAACCAAGCGCTATGGTAGTTGAATATATCATTGTCTATTTTTTAAAATTAGGTATTGTTTGTAAATCGATTTTACCAATAAAATAATCTAAATTATGCTTGTTTAATCGATTTGATATTTTGTCATATAATGATTTTGTATCGGCATATTCAACTAAAACAAATCGTGTTTTGAATTTACTTTTTAGATCTTTAATTCGTTTTATATAATTTTCAAACTCTTTTTTATCTCGTAAGCTATATTTTTTATCTTTAAAAGTATAGCTACTTGCTACTGACTCTACTACTACTCCATCAATAAATTGATTGGTTTGGTCTAATAATTCTAAACCAGCATTTTGGAAAAATATTTTTCCAGGATATTTTTTATTAATAAACTTCAAAAAAGATATCAACTCATTTTTATCTGCTTTTTGTGGTCCGAATTGTGTAAAATTATCAATGTTGTCTAAAAACATTCCATCAAATCCTTTTTCAAAAGCATCATCAAATAATGATAATAGCGTTTTTCTAGTTTTTTCTGATTTTAAGTCTAAATAATAACTATCCCAATTATTGTTTTTCCCTAAAACCTTATCTTTTAATTCTTTATAATGTTTTGCTTGACTGTTTACTTCTCCTAAACTAATATAGGCCAAAACATTTTTATTCGATTTTTTAATTATTTTAATTTCATTACCATTATAATTTAATGGTTCTAAAATAGTATAGGTATAATTTTTTATGGTTTCTGCTTTAACTTTTCCGTAGCAAAATAGCACCGTACTCTTTTCATTGTTTTTATTGAAAGTACTTGGCATCAAAACGGAAGGCAAAAGCCATAAAAAAAACTTAATACGCTGCATAATAATAGTAATCTAGGTTTTTGAAAAACTTTCTATTTTCAATAAATGTAAAAAGCATATAAAATATTGATCCACAAAGCATTCCAACTACACTATATTCATAAGAAACAAATCTACTTAAAATAAACCCAACAATTATATTTATAAAACAAGATAAAACAATTGCTTTTACTGGTTGATTTGGTCTTCCGAGTGTAAACATATAGAGTGAATTTAACATTCCCCAAGCCAGGAAGAAATAACCTATTCCGGCAATTATACAAACTCGGATACTAATATTATCTAGTACTTGATTGAACTGACCTTTATAACCCCAAGATGCAGTTATTAGAAAATAAATTAAAATAAAAATTAAAACGCATGTCAAAAAAAGCAATAAAATATTAAACCAATACATTTTCATGAATTGTTTATTAAACTTTTCTGGTGTGTCAGACGATGTAACTTTTTGACCAATATCTAAAAATTTTGTAAATGAAACTATGCTATATTCTAAAACACCTGTCATCAAAAGAAATACAAGGATGGCTAAATCCATTCCTAATTCATAATCTTTTTCAAAATAAATAATAAGTGGTAATTTACCTTCTGTATCTGATGTCCAAGCTAGAATTCTATCAATAAAGATGAAAATATATACCGCAGTTCCATAAAAAAAGTATTTATAATTTTGGTATAATAAAATAGGAGTTTTAAATCTAATATTTGAGTGAACTTGATTTTTTCCAATTTTATATTTGAAGAAAATAATTAAAAAAATCAATGCTATAATGATGGCACAAATAATTCCTATCCAGTGTGTCACATATATTAATAGAACAGTTTCTGATTTTGCATATACGGCAAGTGCAGTTCCTGATAAAATTGCTACAGAAATTACCCAACGTTGCTTTATAGTATGCAATGGAGCGAAAACTAACAACAGTAATCCAATCAAAAAAGCATAAGTAAATATGACAAATAAAAGTTCGAAAGGAAACAAATGGAAAAATATATTGAAGAATGAAATTATAAAAATGACAAATAACAAGCTTATTGTTCCTTTTTTGATAAGATAGAAAACGGTTTTTCTAGCCATTTCATAATCGTCATAATTCCAATAAAAAGTAGCTTGTCTACCAATAACTTGAACAAAACCACCAGTAACAATCAAACCAACCATTACGCCAAGAACTACAGCTGTTGATTGAATTTCATTGAACCCAACATAAGTCCACAGAGAATATCCAAATAAAATAATGGCTGCAATTTGAAGAAAAACCGGTAAAAGGTGAAGAATTCCTAAAGGATAATGTTTTGCGAAAAGTTTGGTTTTCACCAATAAATAATCCGAAACTTGAATTGTTTTGTGATTTTTTATTTCTTCTCGCTCCTTTACATTTTTGATATCTTGATAATCTGGAAGAGCATTAATTTCTCTGAAGATATAATCTGCTAAAGATTTTATAGATTCAAATCCAAAATCCTCTGGAACATCAATGTCGCGAATACCTAAAGACTCAATAGTAGCCATAACTACTCTGGTACTTACAGGTTTACCAACCTTATCTTTGATGTTTTGCATCAAAAACTCTATGTTTTCAAAGTGATTTTTCATTGTAGGTAGGTTAGGGCAAAAATGAAAACTCTTTTATATAAAAAAAGGGTTACGAAGCTTCTTGTGCTTCTTGTGCTTCCATTTGGATAAATATTGGGTGTGGTACTTGAACTTCTTTCTGAGTCATTACTTTCTCATAAGCATATTCATAACCTTTTATAAATTTATCAATTGTGAAGTTTTCAATTACTTTTTTACGAGCATTTATACCCATTTGTAATCTTAACTCTTCATTTTGAAGTAATTCAACAACTCTATTTCCAATTTCAACGTGGTCTTTTGGTTTACAAATAAATCCACAACTTGAATCTAATGCTTCAGAAACTCCTCCAACATCAGTTGCAACAACTGGAATTCCGCAACTCATCGATTCGATAACAGTATATGGAAATCCTTCTGAAATTGATGTTAGGATAGAAATATCTCCTTCACAAAATAATTGGTGAGGTTTTGAATGGTATCCAGCTAATTTAAAGTTGTCTTCAAGACCAAGTTCTGCAATTAAATCATTACATTCCTTAGTATATTCTGGAACTGCATTGTTATCACCATAAACCAAATATTGAACATTTGGTATTGATTTTTTTGCTTCACCACATGATTTAATCATTGTGATTACATCTTTCAATTCAAAAATTCTAGCTGCAGCAACAACTGTTGGCACATCTCTAAACTTTTCTGGTTTTGGAGCTGGAGCAAACAATTCGTGGTCAACTCCGTTATAAATAACATCAATTATTTCTGGATTTGCTCCATACATTTTCTCCCAACTCATATTGAACTTGTTTACAGACAATATCATATCAGCTTTGTAATAAACTAATTCAGTGATGCTTTCTGAAAAACGAATTAATAATTTTTTCAAGAAAAATGAATATTCCGATGAATTTATAGCAATCAGTCTTTCTCTGATGAAAACACCATGCTCAGTTGCTACAATTGGAGTATCGTATTTATATTTTAAAACTAAAGCCGGAATTACTGGAAATCCAGAAATTGTTAAATGCGAAATATCTGCTTTTGGAACATCAATAGAAAGTGGAATTAAAAAACGATAAATCCATCTCATTCCTAGTGTCAAATCATATAATGTTGCTTGCTCGTTGTCTTTTGAAATTATTTCTTTCACAAGAGAACAAAATGTTTTCCAAACCTGCTCGTGAAGCATCGTTTTTTTGTAATCGTGTGTTTGGAAATATTGCCACATTGAATACATGATAGCATCAAAGTCAGAAGCAACTCTAGTATCTGAATAAATACTTTTGATTAATTTTCTGAATGTAGGTATGAATTTTTCAACTAAATCTTTATCGTCTGATCTTTCTTTAGTTCGAACAATTTTATAAAACTTTTTACCATAGTCAACCATTTCTTGTGGTTCAAGTGGCGACCAAAGTGGAACTTGTATTACATTTTTAACGTTTTCGCCTAATTCGTATTTAGGTTTCAACTCAAAATTTGCATTAATTGAATATAATGAAAAGTTAGCATTGTTAACATCATTACACAACATATGTGACCATGTAGAAACTCCGCCACCATTAAATGGATAAGTTCCTTCTAAAATCAATAATACATCGTATTTTTTTTCCATGATATTCAGTTTTATAATCTAATCAACAACTGTTAAAAATATTTTTGTTTGTGTCGATTATTTTTGACTAATAATAACATGACAAATTTATTTCGAAATTGAAAATAATAGCTATTTCTGACAATAAATCTGTTAAACCTAAAAATATTATCGACGAACTGCATTTACATGAAAAATATATCGATGTAGTGCACGACTAAAAATGGAACAAATGGCTGTTTTATAGTATAGAAGAAGTAATTTTGAATGTGTTTTTGACTAAAAAACGTCGTGAAAATCAAAAAACCTGTCGTTCTCTGTATTTTTTTCCAATGGCAAGACTTAAATTAGTTTTATAATCTTCAATCAGCCATTCTCTGTAGTTTTTACTGGTTTTGCCTAAGCAATTTACAAACTGAATTATTCGACTTTCAATATCGTCAGATAAAAGTTTTGAAAGCATTCTGGCTTCAGTCAATTCTTCGGCATTATCAACACACATTGTGGCATGCTGATCGATAGATTTTTCGAGCACAACTTTTGAACGAAGATTTTTAGCTAAGTTACTTTTAAATTCTTCTTCAACATTGAAACTGATGTCTTTAGTGTTTTTAAACTTTTCTCTAATTGCATCAGGCATTATATAGTTGAAGTTCTTTTCTATTTCAGCATCATCTCTCAGATTGTCTAAATAATATTCAGGATGTTTAAAAATATGCTGCCAATCTACCGATTCATTCCAAAGTCCAAATCGAAGAGCATTATTTCCTAAATCAATTATTGTGAAGTTATCTTTGCTAGGCAATTTTCGAGAACCACGACCAATCATCTGAAAATAAAGCGTTAACGATTTTGTTGCTCTGTTTAAAATAATACTTTCTACTGTTGGTTCATCAAATCCAGTAGTTAGAATTCCAACAGATGTTAAAATAGCATCTGGTGTTTTTTTAAACCAAAGTAAGATATCTTTTCTATCTTCAACAGAAGTTGTATTATCTAAATGTTTTATAGGAAATCCAGCTTCTTTGAAGGTTTCATAAACATATAAAGAAGTATTAATTCCATTATTGAAAATTAATGTTTTTTTGCCCAATGATTTTTCAGTATAAGCGTGCAAAAGTTTTTCTTGCATAACCATATTCATATATAAATCATCAGAAGATTTAACGGTATAATCACCATTAATTCCAACTTTTAGCGAAGTCAATCCAACATCATAACTATAGGTTGTCGCTTTTGCCAAAAAACCTTTATCTATCAAGGATTGAATAGTATCACCAACGATTAATTCGCTGTAGTTTTGATACATTGGTAACTTAATATTCGAACTTAATGGTGTTGCAGTTACACCAAGAATAAATGAATTTTTGAACGAACTAAATAACTTTCGAAAGGAATTATAATGTGCTTCGTCAATAATTACTAAACCAACATTATCTATTAATAATTTTTCATCATTTAAACGATTTTTCAACGTTTCAACCATTGCCACAAAACAAGAATATTCGTCTTGATCGGGCAATTCTTTGATGTTACTGTTGATTATTTTATTTTTAACATCAAAACCTTTGAGCATTTTTGAAGTTTGTTTACAAAGCTCAATTCGATGTGTAAGTACAACAACTTTTTTGTCGTGTTTTGATAAATAACGACGAACAATTTCAGAGAAAATTACTGTTTTTCCACCGCCAGTTGGCAATTGATAAAGTAAATGATAATTATTTGGCGCATTGTCTAACCTATCAAAAATGGTGTTAATATCCTTTTCTTGATAGCTGTAGAGTTCTTTCTTTTCCTCGATTTCTGAAATAATATCGTTTTTTGACATTTATTTTCTACTAATTTGCAAAAGTAATACTAAAAATCATTTTAACTTTCTACAATTTAAAAATTAACGTTTTTATTACATTAAAAATAGTTTTCAAAAGTTATTACTTAGCTTTGCATAAAAATTATTTTTATGACCAAAATTTTCAAATTTACCGCTATAGCAGAAGGTATTTCATATCTTGTTTTGTTTTTCAATATGTTAGTTATCAAGCCAAATAATTTAGATTTATATAAATCATTATTGTATCCAATTGGAATGACGCATGGTGTTTTGTTTATTGCATACGTAGTTTTGGCATTTGCTGTTTATAAAAGTCAAAAATGGAGTTTAAAAGACTTGTTTATTGTTTTAGTGGCTTCACTCCTACCGTTTGCAACTTTTTATATTGAAAAGAAATACATAAAAAATGCATAAAAAACTCGAAAAAATATTTGATTGGTGTTATCCTTTTCTGAAAAAATTAGAATTAGGAGAAACTATTTCTGCTTATTTGAGTTTGTTTGTCAATATACTCTTGATGAGTATTATTGCTTATTTAATCTACTTTGTTTTTAGATTTTTACTTGTAACATCAATGGTTGTTTTAGCAAAGAAAACCAAAACAAAATTTGATGATTTATTAGTTACAAATAAAACTGCAAAATACATTTCACACCTAATTCCATTGCTCTTTATCTATAAATCGGTTCCAATTATTTTAAAGAATTTCGTCTATTGGGAATCGGTTTTTGGTAAGCTTGTAGGTATTTATATTGTACTACTAAGTTTATGGATTATTAAGACAATTTTCCATGCACTTCGCGATCATTTGAAACAAAATCCATCTTATAGTGATAAACCAATTGACAGCTATATTCAAGTGATAATGATTGTGTTATGGATATTTGGCTTCTTCGTTATTGTTTCTAAAATATTTGACATTGATACAGGGAAAATGCTTGGTGCTTTTGGAGCAATTTCTGCCATAATCATATTAATTTTTAGAGATACAATTCTTGGTTTTGTGGCTAGTGTTCAAGTTTCATTAAACGATATGGTTCGCATTGGCGATTGGATAACTTTTGACAAGTTTGGCGCTGATGGTGATGTTATCGAAATCAATTTAGCAACTGTAAAAGTTAGAAACTTTGACAACACTACGACAACTATTCCAACGTATAGCATGATTTCAGACTCGTTTAGAAATTGGCGAGGAATGTTAGATTCTGATGGAAGAAGAATAAAAAGACACATTTTAATTAAAGTTAATAGTATTCGTTTTTTAACTGAAACTGAATTGGAAGATATGAAAAAAATTCAGTTAGTTTCTAGTTACATTGAAAATAGACAACGAGAAATTGAAAAATATAATGCTATTCACAACATTGATAAATCACTTTTAGTCAATGGTAGAAATATGACAAATTTTGGATTGTTCAGGAAATATATAACACAATATCTAATTCAACATCCAGGATTAAATCAAGATATGATATTGCTTTGCAGACAATTGCAACCAACTGCCAACGGAATTCCATTAGAGATTTATACTTTTTCAAATGACAAACGTTTTGAAAATTATGAATATATAATGTCTGATATTTTTGATCATATTTTTGCATCCATTGGATTTTTTGATTTAGAAATTTATGAAATGCCTTCTGATAAAAATGATGGTTTTGCTATTTAGATTTTTGTTTACAACTTGATAATCAAATAGTAGTTGCTTTCAATTTTTCTCAATCACACCGTACAAAGTATTAATTAATAGTCAAAAAAGTTGATTATTAATTCTAAACCTTTATATTTGTATCGATTTTAACAATTTATTATATATTTCAAATTATTTCGTTTTATGAAAAAACACCTACTAATTTTAGTAACTTTATTGTTTGTTTCTTTTGCTTCTAATGCGCAAGATGCCACAACAACAAAGGCAGACAGCAAAAAAGACAAAGAGTTAAAAGAGATTGAGCCAGATCAAGAAATTGTTTACGATAGCTTTAATAAATGGTCTATTGAATTAGATTTTGGTCAAAGCAAAGGAACAAAACCTTATGCAGCTGGTTATTATTATAGCAATCCAAACACGCACATTCGTTTCGATATAAACCATTTTGGTATTGCTGGTCGTTATATGATTAGCCCAACATTTGGTATAAAGTCACACTTATCGTATGATTTATTAACAGATCAAAAAGGTTCTGGAAGTTTACCATTTGAAATGCAAAACATTCAATTAACTTTTGAAGGTGTTGTTAACACGGTTCGTTTATTTAATATAGAAGAAAAAGCAGGACGTTTTGGTTTATTAATGCATTTAGGATTTCAAGGTTCTCAAATGGCACCACAGATTGGTATTAATAAAGGAAGAAAAGAATATAATGGTGGAATTGTTGTTGGTATAACGCCTCAACTTAGAATATTCAAAAACGTGAGTGTTTTTGCTGATTTTAGCGTTAATTCAAATGTTAGACAACATTTCAATTGGGATGGTTCATTTTCAGCTTCAAACAATAACTTAACGGGTAGTATGTACACTACTGCTCTTGGACTTTCTGTTTCCTTTGGTAATGAAAAAATACACGGAGATTGGGCTATCATAGAAGATAAGAAATCTAAAGAAATGAAAGCGCTTGATGAAAGAGTTGGTGAAATGGAAACGCTAATGAACGATACTGATAAAGATGGTGTTCCAGATTATTTAGACCAAGAAAACAACTCACTTGCTGGTGTAGCTGTTGATACTAAAGGAAGAATGGTTGATATGAACAACAATGGTGTTCCTGATGAATTAGAAAAGTATGTTAATAATTCAATTACAAACAACAATAATTCAGTTGCTGTTAGCGATGGAATGTTAGTAAAACTAATTAACGATGGATATATCGCTGCTTATTTTGATACAGATAAGCGTCAACCAACAAATGCTTCTACTGACAATATTGGATTTATATTAAACTACTTAAAAACAAATCCAGGAAAAACAGTTGACATCATCGGATATGCTGACGTCTTAGGAAACAGCGAATACAACGATAAACTTTCAAGTGATCGTTCTGATAACGTGAAAAACATTTTAGTTAAAGCTGGAATTGATCCTTCAAGATTAAACATCAAAGGAAATGGCGTTGACGATTCAGTTGATAAAACATCCGATTATGCTAGACGTTTAGTACGTAAAGTAGTGTTCAAAATAACAAACTAATATTAACAATTAGTTTTTAATAACTTCAATAACCTCTGTAAATTACAGAGGTTATTTTTTTTAACTTTAAAAGAAAAAATGGAAGCAAGAGATAATCATGTTCTTGAAATTAGAGGAGAAGCATTAGGAACTATAACCAATCAATCTTCAATCGAAGAAATATTTCAAAACAAAACATTACGACCTATTTTAAAACTCCAAAACGATTTATTCGTAGCTGTTTTTATAAACTATGCCGTTAAACAAAAAAACGTCTTCTTTTCGCTTACTCCAGAAAAAAAACTATCCTATATAGAAAACGTAATCCAAAGAGATATTAAATTCAGAAACTCACTTAAAGGAATGATAATTGGGCTTTTTACCGTAACTGAATATAACGAATACATTCAGAATTCATCCAACCTAAATAAACGCATGATGAACATGCTAACGGAACGTTTAAAAAGTCAACTGCAACTAATTGTGATTGAATAGTGGCATTAAATTTACTTTATTTTTAAATTTTATAAGAATAGTCACTACCTAACTAATTGGATTTATGCCAATATATTGACAATTCTTAAAATCTTTATTGAAAATCAACCCATTTTTTATCGATTTTTCAATAACTAAATATTATTAAATATTTTATCGTAAAACTTATTATAAATCAAACTTTTATTGATTTCACAACGTTTTTTTCATTATAATTGTTAAAACTAATAACATTTATGAGAGAAGAATATTTTAAATGGTACTCACCTAATTTGAATCGCGAAATTGAGATGCTTGTTTTTGGTCATGCAGGTTATCCAGTCATCTTATTCCCTACTTCTATGGGAAGCTTTCACGAAAACAAAGATCAAGGTTTGATAGAAAGCGCTCGATGGTATATTGAACAAGGTTTAATTCAAATATTTTGCCCAAATAGTATCGATAAAGATAGTTTCTATAATAAAAACATCCATCCAGTTCATCGTATTCGAAATCACATGTGGTATGATAAAATGATTTGCCATGAAATTGTCGAACGTGTTAAAAACAATACTTCCGCAGGAAAAGTAGCCGTTGCAGGTTGCAGTTTTGGAGGATATCATGCTGCTAACTTTGCCTTTCGTCATCCTGGTTATGTTAGTCACATGTTTTCGATGAGCGGAGCTTTTTCCATCAAAAGTTTTATGGATGGTCATTGGGATGATGATGTTTTCTACAATTCTCCCGAAGATTATCTTCACGGTTTAAACGATGGCGAATTATGGAATATGGATATTATTCTTGGCACTTCTAATTGGGATATTTGTCTTGATGCTAATCTAAAATTGAGTAAAGTTTTGGCTCAAAAAGATGTGCCACATTGGTTAGACATTCGTCAAGACAGAGAACACGATTGGCCAGTTTGGAAAGAAATGTTTCCACATTATTTATCAAGAATTAAGTTTTTTTAAACTAAAAAGCCAAATCGAGTTTTGTTTAAACATAATTAAAGAACTAATAAGCAAAATTGAGTTTGCATTAAACCAAATCGAGTTTTGTTTAAACATAATTAAAGAACTAATAAGCAAAATTGAGTTTGCATTAAACCGAATCGAGTTTTGTTTAAACAAAATAAAGAAACTAATAAACCAAATCGAGTTTGGTTTAAACAAAATAAAGAAAGTAATAAACCAAATTAAGTTTAGTTTAAACAAAATAAAGAAAGTAGCAAGCCAAATTAAGTTTGGTTTAAACAAAACAAAGAAACTAGAAAGCATAACTAAATATTAAAACATAAATTATAATCAACTAATATCAGAATTATGAAAAAGATTGGAATTTTATTCGGAATGGAAGATACATTTCCGCAAGCATTTATAGACAGAGTAAATTCGAAAAATGTAAAAGGTATTGTTGCCGAAGCCGTAACAATTGATAAAGTAGTTCAAAACAAAGGTGGCGAATATGCCGTAATCATTGATAGAATTTCGCAAGATGTGCCTTTTTATCGTGCTTATTTGAAAAATGCCGCATTAACTGGAACTAATGTAATCAACAATCCGTTTTGGTGGAGTGCTGATGATAAATTTTTCAATAATGCTTTGGCAGATACACTTGGCGTTCCGTTGCCAAATACAGTAATTCTTCCTTCGGCAGAACATCCAACAGATACAACTTCTAAATCGTTTAGAAATTTAAAATATCCAATGGATTGGGAAGGAATTTTTGACTACATCGGATTTCCAGCTTATATGAAACCTTATGCTGGCGGCGGATGGAAAAACGTTTATCGATTAGAAAACAAAGAAGAATTTTGGCAAAAACACCAAGAAACGGGACAATTAGTAATGCTTTTGCAAGAAGAAATTGTATTTACGGAATATTTTAGAGTGTATTGCCTTGGCGGAAAAGATGTTCACATTATGCAATATGAACCAAGAAATCCGCATCATTTAAGATATGTAATCGATGGTCCTCCAGTTTCTAAAGAATTATTAAAAACGGTTAAAGATTATACTTTACGTCTTTGTAAAGGTTTAGGATATGATTTCAACACAGTAGAATTTGCTGTTCGTGATGGAATTCCATACGCAATTGATTTTGGAAATCCAGCTCCAGATGCCGAATTGACCTCCGTTGGTGCCGAAAATTTTGAATGGGTTGTTGAACATGCCGCAAAAATGGCTATCGATTTTGCTAAAAAACACAAAGACGGAAAAATGAACCTTACATGGGGAACATTTATCAAAGATGCCGCTAAATAGTTTTCAGTCTCAGTAATCAGTAAACACACTGAGAACTGCGACTGCGACTGAACACTAAAAAGTAATAATTATGTCAAAAAAACTACCAATATTCACACTTGGTGTGGAAGAAGAATATCAAATAATTGATCCCGAAACACGTGATTTGCGTTCGCATTTATCCAAAATTGTAGATGGTGCCAAAATCATTTTAAACGAACAGGTAAAAGCTGAAATGCACCAATCTGTCGTTGAAGTGGGAACCAATATTTGTAAAAATGTAAAAGAAGCCAAAGACGAAATTCGATTTCTAAGAAGTAAAATTGTTGAACTTGCTCATAAACAAGGTTTGGTAGTTGGTGGTGCAGGAACGCATCCGTTTTCGCGTTGGCAAGACCAACCAATTACAGATGATCCGCGTTATCATCATATTGTCAACGAATTGCAAGATGCAGCACGTTCTAATTTAATTTTTGGAATGCACTGTCACGTTGGTATCGAAAATAGAGAAATTGGTTTGCAATTAATGAACCAAGCAACCTATTTTTTGCCACATATCTTTGCACTTTCAACCAATTCACCTTTTTGGGAAGGAAGAAATACAGGTTATAAATCCTTCAGAACCAAAGTTTTTGATAAATTTCCACGAACGGGTTTACCGGAATATTTTGATAGCGTTCAGTCTTATGACAACTATCTTGACACATTAGTAAAAACAGGTTGTATTGATAATCCAAAGAAAATTTGGTGGGATTTACGTTTGCATCCTTTTTATGATACGATTGAATTCCGTATCACCGATATGAGTTTGACTGTGGATGAAGCCATGTGTATTGTTGCTATCATTCAAGCTATTGTAGCAAAGCTATATAAATTAACCGTTTCAAATACCAGTTTTAACATTTATCGAATTGCCTTAATCAAAGAAAATAAATTCCGTGCCGCTCGATATGGTATCGAAGGAAACATGATTGATTTTGGTCTGAAAGAAGAAGTTGAAACCAAACTTTTATTACACGAATTACTTGAATTTGTTGACGATGTTGTTGATGAATTAGGCAGTCGAGACGAAATTAATTACATCCATACCATTTTAAATGAAGGAACTGGAGCTGATAAACAATTACGCGTTTTTGAACAAACCCAAGATTTATCTAAAGTAGTTGATATGATTACAAGTGAATTTACAAGAGGTTTATAAAATTGAAATTGATTTTTGAAATTGAAAAAGTTATCTTTGCATCATCAAAAAGTTAAATAATGAGCAATCAAATCCGTGTAGCAGTTTTAGATATGTATAATGGCGAACCCAATCAAGGAATGCGCTGTATTATAGACATTATTAATCGATTTAACCAAATGGTTACGTTTCAGATTTTTGATGTTCGTGGTAAAAATGAATTTCCAGATATTAAAAAGTTTGACATCTACATTTCAACTGGCGGACCAGGAAACCCATTGGAAGGCGACGGAAATTGGGATTTAAAATGGTATGATTTTATCGAACAATTAACAATTTGGAACAAAGAACAAAAGACCAAAAAGCACGTTTTATTTATTTGTCATTCGTTTCAAATGGCTTGTCATCATTTTGGTTTGGCTACATTAAACAAACGAAAATCAACTTCTTTTGGCGTAATGACCATTCATAAAACCGAAGAAGGAACAACCGATCCAGTTCTTGAAGGTTTACAAAATCCATTCTACGCTATCGATAGTAGAGATTATCAAGTGGTGCAACCAAAATTGAGTATTTTCAAGAAAAAAGGCGCTCAGATTATAGCTTTAGAAAAAATAAGAACACACCGCGAATATGAACGCGCTATTATGGGAGTTCGATTTTCGGAGTATTTTGTTGGTTTGCAATTTCATCCCGAAGCTGATGCGTTGAGCTTTGTAGCCAATTTAAAAAGCAAAGAAAGAAGAGAAAATATCATTGCGATGAAAGGAAAAACCAAATTCCGCGACATGCTTGAGGATTTATTGGACGAAGATAAAATCTACAAAACCAATGAAACGATTATCCCAAATTTTCTTCGAATTGCTATAAACGATTTGATGAAACATAGAAAAACGCTTTCTAATTAATTTTGATATGAAAAAAATTCTTCTTCTCCTATTAGTAGCTCTTTCCACAAATTCTTTTTCACAAGAAAAAAAATTAGACGAAAAATTATTCGGAAGTTGGTCTGGAACTGAAAAAGATAATCAGAGAGTTGGACTAACAAAAAATTGGATTATGCATCGCTTTGAAGATGGTAGATTTATACTATTATTTACTATGGTTGAAGATGGTGAAGTTACCAACTTTACTGAATCTGGAAGATGTTGGACGGAAGGAAATATATTTTACGAGTTCCATAATAATTCAGGAGAAACCGATGTTTATACTTACCAAATATTAAATGATAGTCAAGTAAAGTTCAAAGCCAAATCTTTAAAATCAGAACATGCTAACCAAGAATATGAATTTATAGATACTAAACTTGAAGAAGGTGATTTATAAATGAATTTTAATTACTACAATTTAATTAAGATTTCGTGAACATAAACTCCAAACTATATACTTCAAACTCAAAACATGAACACCAACTATAGAAACCAATTCAACCAAGCATTTTCAGTAGAAAAATACAATGTTATGCAAGATGACATTACTGCTGATTTTGATTATAAAGTAACCTTTAGAATTGGTGAAACGCCATTTTTTATTTCCAATGGATTAAAAGAACAATTGCTTGAAGGTTGCCAACAAGTGATTGATTTTATTCAACGTGATGATTTTAAGAGTTTAACCGAAAGAGCTTTGGAACTAAATAGAAAAGTGCCAAATGAAGATAATCATACCACTTTTTTAGCCATCGATTTTGGAATTTGTGAAGAAGATGGACAAATCATTCCTAAGCTGATTGAAGTACAAGGATTTCCATCGTTGTTTAATTTTCAAAATCATTTATCCGAAAAATTCGTTTCGCATTATCCATTTTTATCCGAATTGACACCTTTCTTGAATGGTTTAAATCAAGAAAGCTATTTGGCTTTAATTAAAGAAATTATAACTAACAATATTCCAATTGAAAATGTAATTCTGCTGGAAATTGAACCTGAAAAACAAAACACCAAAATCGACTTTTATTACTGCAAACAAGACATCGGAATTCCGTTTGTTTGCGTAACCGAATTATACGAAAAAGGAAATCAGTTGTTTTATAAAAATGACAAAGGAGAAGAAATTCAAGTAAAGCGAATTTACAACCGTGTGATTTTTGACGAATTGGATTTACGCACTGATTTACAACTGAATTTTGATTTCTCAAAAAGCTATGATGTAGAATGGGCTGGACATCCAAACTGGTTTTTCCGCATTAGTAAATTCATTTTGCCTTATTTAAAAGGAAAGTATTTTATAGAAACCACACTCCTATCCGATTTGAAGGAAATTCCAAATGATTTGGAGAATTATGTATTGAAACCTTTGTTCTCCTTCTCAGGAAGTGGCGTTATTTTCCACGTAAAACGAGAAGATATAGAAGCCGTGACCGAAAAAGATTTATACATTCTTCAGAAAAAAGTGCACTACAAACCTATCATTCAAAGTCCTGACGGATTAGTAAAAGCCGAAGTTCGATTGCTAGCCGTTTGGCCAAAAGATGACGAAAAACCAACATTAGTAACCAATTTAGTTCGACTAAGTCGTGGCGAAATGATTGGCGTAAAATTCAATAAAGACAAAGATTGGGTTGGCGGAACTGTTGGGATGTTTGAGAAGTGATTTGATTTACGATCATCATAAACGCAAACTTGTCATTTCGACCAAGAAGAAATCCTATAAGAATGGGTTTAATAGATTAACATAAAAGAAATTATGCAAAAAGAGCTTATTAAAATTATTGAACTAGAAAATAGTAATGATTTTGAGTTAGCATTTCTAGAATATGATAATTTATACATTCAAAATAAAAGTGATTTCGAAGTTTGGAAATATTTTTATTTTTTTCTTTGGATAATAATAGAAAATATGCCTAATGATTTTGTTGAAAAAATAAAACGAGAAGAAAGGTTAAAAGAAATGTTTTCTGATGGTAATTCAAAATTCTCAAATAATCCTGAATTTAATTTTATTGTAGGTTACACTATGTCTATTTTTCCATATGAGTTTGGAGATTTTGACGAATATGAAAAAAAAGCTGAAGAGTTACTTGAAAAAGCAAGAAATCTTGACCCAATTAATCCAATTTATAAAATGGTTTGTTTAAGTAGTTCTATAGATGACAATTCAGAGGAATATCTTTTGGCGTCGGCTGAAGCTGCACAAATTGTAAAAGAAAAATATAACGGTATCGGACTTTATAATGATTATTTTATACAAGTTTTATATAGGATATAAAACCCTATATCGATTCAATACAAAAAGTTAAATTTAAGTGACTATTATGTGATTTCTCCTTCGTCGAAATGACAACTTAAAAATATAACTTTTTTATTTCCAAAAAACTCTTTTCTGTCGTAATCAATTGCTCTACAATTTCCATTCGTAATTCATCCAAATCATCAAATAGTAAATGCTTGGACCAAGCGGTTTCGGTTAGAATTTCTTTAATGATTTTAATTTTTTTTGCAGTTTCGGAAGTATTTCTTAAAACATATTTCGGCTCATAATCTGGTGAAAGTTTGTGATAAAAATTTACTTCAACA
>DAOLYL010000008.1:0-27014 GCA_035425765.1 Flavobacterium sp.
GAGACCGACTGAACTAATAGACACAGTTCATCCTACGGAAGACCTGCGCCAGAATCATATCTCGAATCAAGGTATTTTTATTCAATATTTCAAAAACGGTCAGAGACCGAGTGAAATAATAGACACAGGTCGTCCTACGGAAGACCTGCGCCAGAATCAAATCATCAACGGCAATAAAAATGACAAAAACAACACATGCAAATCACTTATTAAATCACATGAATAGATTCATCACCTAAAAATTCTCTTTTCAAATAAACAGAATCTTTAGGGTTCAATTTTCCAGCATTTATTAAGCGCAATTCTCTGCGTTGCAAGGCATCTTCAAAAAGTTTTTTCTCCCGTTCCGTTTCCGGAATTACTTGTATGCATTTAATGGGTTTACTCTGAAAATCTAATCCAACAAACGTAAAAAATGCTTCATGCGATCTTACTTCTTCTTGTGTTTTAATATTTTTTATAAATACTTCACAAATCACCTCCATGGATGTATTAAAAGCACGTGTTACAAATGAACGCAACACCACAATATCGCCCATTTTTATGGGTAAATTAAAACATACATTATCTAAACCTGCGGTAACAGAAATTCCACCGCTGTGTTTAATAGCTGATATTCCTGCACAAACATCCATCCAACTTAAAAGATGTCCGCCCATTAAATTGCCTATTGGGTTGGTATGCGCAGGCATAATTAATTCTGTTTGAATATTCAAGGTTTCTGAAACTTTTCTTGCTTCCATGATTCTAATTTTAAAAAATTGAGTAGCAATTTACAATTAAATAAATAAACTTTGAAATTTTGAAAAAATGAACCTATTTTTGAGCCACTAAAAATGGCTGCGTAGTTCAATTGGATAGAATATCAGATTTCGGCTCTGAGGGTTGAGGGTTCGAATCCTTCCGCGGTCATTTTTATTTATTTTGTTTCTTCAATAAATTGTCGCTCATTTTGATATCGTTTCAAGTTTGCGACAGCTTAATGATACTTCACAAAAATTTAAAAAAACAAAAATCCGCTATCCTACGCACATAAAAACGGATTCCATTTCAATTTTACAAATAAAATAAGCCTATCTTTTCCACTTTTTTTTTGAAAAAATGATGAAAAATGTCTATAAAATCACCATTTTAACTACAAAAACCCTATTGTTTTTAATGTATATTTGTGAGTTACGATTTTTAATATATTGAATAGAAAAGATGAGACTGAGAAGCTTGGACATTAAAGGATTTAAGAGTTTTGCCGAAAAAACACAAATCAATTTTGAAAATAATATTACCGGCATTGTAGGCCCAAATGGTTGTGGAAAATCAAATGTGGTGGATGCCATTCGTTGGGTATTGGGCGAGCAAAAAACAAAAGCGTTGCGTTTGGAAAAAATGGACAACATGATTTTCAACGGAACTAAAGACAAAGCTGCCGCAAATGTGGCAGAAGTTACTTTAACTTTGGACAATACCCGAAATTTATTGCCAACAGAATTTTCCAGCGTAACCATTACACGAACTGTTGAACGCGATGGCGATAGTTCATATAAACTAAATGGAGTTTCTTGCCGATTAAAAGATATTCGTGATTTATTTATGGATACCGGAATTTCCACTGATTCGTATGCCATCATTGAATTAAAAATGATCGATCAAATTTTGAACAACGTGGATAATGCTCGTCGTACTTTGATTGAACAAGCAGCAGGTGTTTCAAAATACAAGACAAGAAAAAAAGAAACCTTAGCTAAATTACAAGCTACAGAAGCCGACTTAAATCGTGTAGAAGATTTATTGTTTGAAATTGAAAAGAACTTAAAATCATTAGAAAGCCAAGCTAAAAAAGCACGTCAATACAAAAATTATAAAGAAGAATATAAAGTTATTTCGATTGATTTATCTAAATATGAATTACATGGAATAAACGAAAGTTTTTTATTATCCAATAAAGATATTGAAGAATTTGAAGACAAACGTATTGAAGCCAATACTCAAGTGGAAGTATTGGAAGCCAATCTTGAAAAAGAAAAATTAGCTGTTTTAGAAAAAGAGAAATCTTTATCGGATCAGCAAAAACAACTCAACCATTTTTTATCCGAATTACAAGAAAAAGAAAGTCAGAAGAAAATTGACGAACAAAAGTCTTCTTTTTTAAAAGATAAAATAAAACAACTTGCTCAACAAATTACTCATGCTCAACAAATTATTGAGAGCTTAACTTCAGAAATTGGAAACTTAAAAAAGTACAACGAAGAAGATGAACATAAACTTGATGTCATTAGAATAGAATTTGACGCTTCCAAAGAAAAATTAGAAGAACAACGAAATGCGAATTTAGAATATAGAAATAATTTAGATGAAGCTCGTAGTCAATACACGCAAAGTGCCAATAAAATAACAGAAGTGGAGAAACTTATTGCTGTTAAAGAATCGCAATATGAAGCCTTGCAATTGAGTGCTCAAAAATCAATGTTTGAAAACGAAGAACGTATTCGCACATTAGAATCTTTAAAAACAGATATTGCTTTGACCGATGAACGTATAGAAAAACAACGTGCTTTGGTAGATGATTTACGTGCTAAAGAAGAAGATAATATTGAAAAAATAAAAACACTTGAAGAAAAAACCGAGCAACTTCGCCAAGAATTAACCAATAAAAACCGAGTTTTAGACGCCAAAAACAACGAATATAAATTAACCAAAAGCATGATTGACAACCTGGAAGGCTTTCCGGAATCCATCAAGTTTTTAAAGAAAAATGTGAATTGGTTAAAAGATACACCATTGCTTTCGGACATCATCTATTCGGATGAAAAATATCGTGTAGCGATTGAAAGTGTTTTGCAACCCTATTTAAATAATTTCGTGGTAGAAACAGAAAATGAAGCCATCAACGCCATTGATGTGTTGTCACAAAGTTCTGTAGGAAAAGCCAGTTTTTTAATCTTGGATTATTTTAATTCAATATCAACAACAAACCCTACAATTGAAATTTCAAATGCAAAAAATGCCCTTCATGTTGTTCAAATAGACGAAAAATATCAAGCATTATTAAGCTATCTATTAAATGGAATTTATATTGCAGACGAAGGCAGCGATGTCAACAAAATTTTTAATTCTATTGAAAATAAAAAAGATATTTTCATTATTTCAAATTCAGGACATTTATTAAAATCTGACAAGCAAATTTCTGGCGGAGCAGTTGGCTTATTTGAAGGAAAACGATTAGGCCGATTAAAAAACTTTGAAATCTTAGACAAAGAAATTAAAGAGTTGGAAACTGAAGTAATGAATTTCAAAAAAATTACGCAAGACTACTACAATGAATTGCAGCATTTAAAAGTAAATTCATACAGAAATGTGATTGAACGAGAAGCCAATCAATTACAACAAATTGAAAAAGAAGTAGTAGGCAAGCGTTCCAAATTAGAAAGTGAAGAAAACTCTATTGGGAAAGTAAATACACAAGCACAAGCAATTCAAGAACAAATTGCTTCTTTAAAATTTGAAATTGAACCTTTGCATAATGCTTTGTCTGAACAAAGTGAACATTCACATCAATTCAAAAATAATTTAGAAAATTTAGAATTAGAATTTAGAAAAGCGAATGAACTTTTTAATCAATATTCACAAGCATTTAACCAAGCCAATATTTTATTTATTCAACAAGAAAATAAACTTAAATCTAACCAACAAACTTTATCCTATAAACAAAATCAATTTGAAGAAAATGAAAATCGCATTAAAAATGCAAAAGTAGAAATTGAAAATGCTCAATTTGAAATCGATATTATATTGGAGAATATAGATAAAATTGAAACGGCATTAATCGAATCTTACAAAACTAAAGAAGCACAAATGCAAACGCTTTCTGACCAAGAAACGGCTTATTACGGTTTAAAAGAAGGTATAACAAACATTGAAGAATCTATTCGCGAAAAAAATAAAAACAAGCATCTGATAGAACAAACTATCATGAATAAAAAAGAATTATTAAGCGAATTAAAATTAAAACTAAATGTTTTAAAAGAAAGATTATCTATAGAATTTCATATTGATGTAGAAGCATTTACCACTAATTTAGAATTGCCCGAAACAGCTAAAGATGAATTGCAAGACCGATTAGATAAAGTAAAACGACGCATCGAAAACTTTGGTGAAGTTAACCCAATGGCAGAAGAAGCATACAACGAAATGAACGAACGTTTCGAATTTATCAATACGCAAAAAAAAGATTTAATTGACTCAAAAGACACTCTTTTACAAACGATGCAAGAAATTGAGAACACGGCAAAAGAACAATTTTTAGAAACTTTCCACGCCGTTCGCGAGAACTTTATCAATGTGTTTAGAAGCATGTTTACGCAAGATGACAATTGCGATTTAGTATTATTAAATCCAGATGATCCACTGGAATCAGAAATCGATATTATTGCCAAACCGAAAGGGAAACGTCCTCAAGGCATCAATCAACTTTCTGGTGGTGAAAAAACACTTACGGCATTGTCCTTATTGTTTGGTTTATATTTATACAAACCAGCACCATTCTGTATTTTAGATGAGGTAGATGCACCTTTAGATGATGCCAACGTACGCAAATTCAACGATGCCATCCGCAAATTCTCTGAAAATTCTCAATTTATCATTGTTACTCATAATAAATCTACTATGGCAAGTGTTGATTCTATTTACGGTGTAACCATGGTTAAACAAGGCATTTCGCGTGTAGTTCCGGTTGACTTTGGCAGCTTAAACTAAACCAGTTTTATCAATATCTATCTGATTTCTTCCAACGACACAATGCCGTCGCATGCTTATTGATGTATCGAATAAAGAAAGAAAGTAGCAAACTACATTTGATTAAATAGATAGAAAAGTTTATATTGTATCTACAAAAATCAATACCATGAAAAATATACTTCTTTATCTTCCTATACTATTTTTCGCTATCAGTTGTAATAACAACAACTCACATTCAGCCAATAACACAAACCCAGACAAAGAAACAAGCAACGATTCTAAAGGGAATAATTATTGGCAAAAAATGGTGATGCATGAAGTCAAAGATAACAGCGGAATGGTTGCAGCCATATTACCATTGCCAGCCACATGGAAATTGAATAATCCACCACAAAACGGCATTTCTATTACTGGCCCAAATGGAATTAAAATCACAGATTTTGCGCCTGTCAGTTTTATGATGAATTACGACCAAAACTTGCAACATGCCTACAATCAAAGTGGACAAAAAATGCGCTCCATGCCACCTATTGACCAATTAATTCAAGAAGATGTTGTTCCATCTGCAGCCAAACGTGGCTTACAATACTTGAAATTTGAAGAATTAAAAGAGGTTAGCAAAATGGATAAATGGTATTCTGATCAATTATACAAAACTGGACCGGCAGAAACTTTTGTAAAAGCATTTGGCATAGACTGGAAGGACAAAAATGGAAATCCAGCTTTTACTATATTGCATGTCAACTCCTCAAAAGGACAATACGGAGAAACATGGTATTATATGGCCTCTTTATTAGAAGCAGAAAAAGAAATGTTTGAATTAGCCAAAAAACAATTCATTTTTGCATTGGCCAATACTCGTTATAATTTAGAACCTATTATGGCTTATAATAAAGCAGAAGCCGAACGCATTGGACAAAGTTGGGCAGCTTTCAACAAACGAATGGCTCAAAATCAAGCCAATTTTGAAGCACAACAATTGGCACATGTCAACAAATCAAATGCCATTAATGATGCCATTATGAACAATTGGAAATCAAGCAATGCCGCAAGCGATAAAAACCAAGAACAATTTATTGATCGAATCTATGAAAATGAAAAAGTCCAAAATACGGAAACCGGACAAACGTATAAAGTTCAGCAAGGTTCTAACCAATATTGGATGAATAATAATGGTGAATACATTGGCACTAAATCAAATACATACGATCCAAATTTAGATGACAATATGAATGAACAAAAATGGCAAGAATTGAAAAAAGTAGATTAATGTAGAATGAAAGAAATTATACCCAATTTATTTAACTTCAAAAACATTAGCATTCGAAACACCACCTGTATGTAGCACAACAATTGTGGAATTTTTGGGAAAATAATTTTCATTCATTAATTCAAAAAGGCGAAACATCATTTTTCCTGTATATACATAATCCAATAAAATAAGTTGCTCTTGATAAAAATTTTTAATAAACTGAATTAAGCTTGGATTTATTTTGGCATACGCACCAAAATGTGCTTCATGAAAAATTATATTCGTATTTATAAAAGGAAATTTTTCATTTATTTCTTGATTCAAATTTTCATGTTTCAGAACGGCAAAACCTAAAGCAGTTTGATGGGATTTTAAAGCAGTTGCAATACCAGCAATGGTCGTAGCTGTTCCGCAAGCGCTAGCAATAAAATCAAAATCTATTTCAATTTCAACAACAATTTCTGCACAACCTTTTAATGCCAATTCATTTGAACCACCTTCAGGTATTAAATAATAAGGTGCCATATCATTGGGCAATACCTGTTGGAAATTTTTATGTTTATAATTTTCTCTATCCAAATACAACAAATGCATTCCACAATCTTTAGCAAATTGCAAACTTTTGTTGAGTGGCAAATAAGCTTCACCTCTAATAATCCCAATCGTATCGAAACCTAAATATTTACCGGCAGCAGCCGTGGCCGTGATATGATTAGAATAGGCACCTCCAAAAGTAAGAATGGTGTTTTTATTTTCAATTTTTGCTTGTTCTAAATTGTATTTCAACTTTCTCCATTTATTACCAGGAATATCTTTATGAATTAGATCGTCTCTTTTGATAAATAAATTTATTTGGAATTTTCGAGTTAATTCATTTTCAATTTTTTGTATTGGTGATGGCAAATGAAACATTAAAAATGAACTTAAATAATGAAACTAGTAGTAAAATATACGATTCCAAAGTAATGAAAAATACGCTTTAATATCTCTTTTCTTGAAATTGGGTTCTACCTTCGTAAAATTGTATTTACCATTTTTATCTTTATAAATCTTCACATAAAAACGAAATGCATCTTTAGATTTAGTTTGAGTATAATCCGTTCTTCCCCATTTAATATTAAAAAAATCAATCGTATCGTTCAAGCCTTTTTCTACAAAATAATTTCCTTGCGAAAACCACAATAGTGTTTGTATGGCTTCAGAATTTTTAGCATCTTCTAATAATTCTAAATTTCTTGGATATTCAACAAATTCAATCTTCTTCTTTTTTTGAAAAATAGAATATTCTGCTACATAAATAGTGCTATCAGTATAAGCAATCATATTCCACATGAATGAGGTAAACAATGGTGGCGATGTAGAAAATGATTGGTAATTAATCTTATTCACCGTCAATGCATGTTTAAATATTTTTTCAGAATGAAATTTATTGAACGTAGCATAGCCGATATAAGCAGTGCTTATTAAAACAGAAAGCCAAGTAATAAGTCGCCTAGTGTTGCTTTCCTTTTTATAAAAAAATAAAATAGTTAACAGTATTAAAAATGGAATTGTATATAAAGGATCTACTACAGAAATATTATTAAATCCAACTAAATGATTTGAAAAAGGCAAGAAAAATTGTGTGCCATAAGTGGTGCAACAATCCAATAATGCATGCGTTAAAAATCCGAGATACCACAGCAAATACCATCTAGAAAAGGAGATTTTCTTTTTAAATAAAATATAGCTCAAATAGGTGAACGGCAACGCAATAAATAATTGAGGAAAAGCGGCATGGCTGTAACTTCTGTGGATACGCAATGCTTCCGATTCGCTGAGTGTGACAAAAAAATTGACAAACACATCTAAGTCAGGAATAGTACCTGCAATTGCACCAAATAAAATTGCTTTGTTGCCTATTTTTTTCCCAAGCACTAACTCACCTACTCCGGCTCCTAATGCAATTTGTGAAATAGAATCCATTTATTCCGTTGAAATTTATTTTAATGGAGTAATAGCAATATGGCATTATTCCAATATATGATTATATCAAAATAATTCACCTTGTTCAGGTTCTTTTTTATCGTCAAAATTGGTGATTTCAAAATCTACATCAAAATTTATTTTTTGTTCTTCGGCATCATCCATTGGTGCGGATTCTACTAATTTAATTTCTTTAATCGTACCTCCACATAATTTATTCCCAATGGCTTTCCAACCTTTAACATCAATAAATTCAACAAGTTTCACCACTTCTGCCTCACTGGATTTTCCTTTTCCTAAATCGAGTGTATATTCGACTGATGGATTAGAAAACAAAGTAGCAAAAACTAATTTAGCATTGCTCTCTTCCGAAATAAAATTGTATTTGGTGTCAATAGTAGTTGTTTCTATCACAAATCGTTTCACATAATTTACTTTCTTAGAATCGGAAAAATGGATAGCAGAAATAACAGTAGTTGGATATAGTTTATCGATTGCTACAATTTCATTCATAGTATATCGATTCGTCAAATCAAAATTGGTTAAATAATATTCACCAGATTTTAGCACTATTAATATTCTATCTTCATTCTGAAATGAGCCTAAATATCGGCCTCGTTTATCTGTATTTAATCGACCTACAGTATCATCTAACCAAATTTCAACGCCACCTAAAGTAGTTCTTCCTTTACTTTTTTGTTCAATTTTTTTAACTGGATATTTTGTAACAATATTTCCATTTGCACCTCGACCTTTAATATCTAAATTATAAAAATCAAATTCAAATACTTTATTGCGTGCACTGCAATTTGGCGATAAAACAACGCTGCAACTTTCGGCTTCGCCATTCGGATTTACTGAAAAATATAAAATTTTAGATTTTGGATTTCCTTGTGTAATAGGATATTCCTTATCGCGAGTAATAGCGGTTACATTAAAGCGTTTGGCATAACTTACGCCAGATTTTCCATCCACATAAACAGCATTATAGGTAGTTCTGTCGTCATTTTTTTTCCAAACAGCTACATGAATTATATCTTTGCCTATAAATACTTTTTCAGAATTACGTACTACTTTTAATACACCATCTTTTGTAAAAGCAATAATATCATCGATATCCGAACATTCAGCAATAAATTCTTCTTTTTTCATGTCTTTACCAAAGCCTACAAATCCTTCTGTTCGGTTTACAAATAATTTTTCATTGTTGGCTGCAACCGTTTTTATTTCAACAATATCAAAAATGGCAATTTCTGTTTTTCGTTCTTTCCCTTTTCCGTATTTTTTTAATAAATCTTCAAAATATTTTATAGCATATTTAGTTAATGATTTAAGGTTCTTTTTGGTTTCTTCCATTTCATCTTCCAAACCTTTAATATATTCGTCTGCTTTTTTCTTATCAAATTTTGAAATGCGTTTAATTTTAATTTCCGTCAAGCGAACGATATCATCTTGAGTTACTTCACGCATCAATAATTTTTTAAATGGTGTCAATCCTTTATCAATAGCATGAATAACACCATCCCAAGTTTCTTCTTCTTCAATATCACGATAAATTTTATTTTCGATAAATATTTTTTCTAATGATGAAAAATGCCATTTATCTTCTAATTCATTTAATTTGATTTCCAACTCACTTTTTAACAAAAGTACTGTTGTATCTGTGGACATTCTGAGTGCATCAGATGCGCCGATAAAACGTGGCTTATTATCAATAATTACACACGTATTGGGTGAAATAGATAATTCACAATCAGAAAAAGCATACAATGCATCCACCGTAACACTTGGCGAAACTTGAGGTTGTAGTTCTATAAATATTTCTACTTCTTTAGCCGTGTTGTCAATTACTTTTTTAATTTTAATTTTTCCTTTTTCGTTGGCTTTTAAAATGGAATCAATTAAATCAGAAGTAGTGGTTCCGAACGGTATTTCGGTAATTTTTAATGTTTTTTTATCTGCAATTTCAATTTTTGCACGAACTCTGATTTTGCCTCCACGTTTTCCATCATTATATTCACGCACATCCACTAAGCCACCTGTTAAAAAATCTGGAAAAATTTCGAACGATTCTTTTCGTAAATATTTGATTGAAGCATCAATTAATTCACAAAAATTATGAGACATTACTTTGGTGGATAAGCCTACGGCAATACCTTCAGCACCTTGTGCTAAAAGTAACGGAAATTTTACTGGTAATTGAACCGGCTCTCGTTTTCTACCATCATAAGAAACTTGCCAATCGGTGGTATCTTCATTAAAAACAACATCTAAAGCAAATTTGGACAAACGCGCTTCAATATAACGTGGCGCTGCTGCGCTATCACCTGTTCTAATATCGCCCCAGTTTCCTTGGCAATCAATCAATAAATCTTTTTGCCCAATATTTACAATGGCATCGTTAATGCTGGCATCTCCATGTGGATGAAATTGCATGGTGCTGCCTACAATGTTTGCTACTTTATTGTATCTGCCATCATCCAATTCTTTCATGGCATGCATAATTCGGCGTTGTACCGGCTTAAATCCATCATATAATGCAGGAACCGCACGTTCTAAAATTACGTAAGATGCATAATCTAAAAACCAATTTTCATACAACCCATCAATGGTAGTTATATGGTCACCGTGTATTTCATTGTACTCTTCTGTTGACATATCTAAACACTTCAAACTGCAAGTATATACTTAGTAATTTGATTTTGCAAATTGAGTTTTAAACGTAGGTGTGTATTTTATTCCCATTTAAGCTCATTTATCCACTTAAACAGCAATTGATACTTTACAATAATTTAAACTTTATATTTTGTGACTAAAAAACAATTATAACATTTTTTTGTTTTATACCTTTATCCCATGGAAGAAATAGAATTAAATAATGGAATAAAATTAGATACTAATCCTGTATTAGAAAATCATTTCAAAGAAATTTTAACTTTAATAGGTGAAGATCCAACACGCGAAGGATTATTAAAAACACCCAGTAGAGTAGCAAGTGCGCTGCAATTCACAACACATGGTTATCAATTGGATCCAATTGAAATTGTACGTTCTGCCATATTCCATGAAGAGCATAACCAAATGGTAATTGTGAAAGACATAGAATTGTATTCCATGTGCGAACACCACATGTTACCTTTTTTTGGTAAAGCACATGTAGCCTATATTCCCAATGGTAAAATTACGGGATTAAGTAAAATAGCTAGAGTGGTAGATGCTTATTCTCGACGCTTACAGGTTCAGGAACGCTTAACCGTTCAAATAAGAGATTGTTTACAAGAAGCCTTAAACCCATTAGGCGTTGCTGTAGTTATTGAAGCCAAGCATATGTGTATGATGATGCGTGGAATACAAAAACAAAATTCTGTTACGACCACATCCGCATTTACAGGAGAATTCGAGAAACAAGCCACTCGTTCAGAATTTGTTAAATTAATTAGTGCCAATTTATCCTAACTTTTTCCATGACGACACCAAGAATTCAACCTATAGAAAAACCAAGATACATTATTTAACCATTTAAAATTACATTTTAACGATACCAAAATTGTAGAAACTACTTATTTATGTGCCATGGAAAACTTTTACAACTGCATGAATTTACCTTTAGAATTTAAAAGTAATAATTTATGTGTGTTGGTTTAAAATTACTTAATACATTATTCGCTCCATTTCGCTTAATTAGGCTTAATTTTGGATGTCAAAAAAATTAATTCTATTATGAAAAGAACACATATTATTGCCTTAGTTTTTGTGGCTGTTTTAGTAGCATCATTAACTGTCATGTTGGGAAAAGGATTTAGTAGATATGAAAGTTTTGAATCAGCACATGCTAAAGAAGGAAAAGAATTTACAGTGGTTGGTTATATGAATAAAATAAAAGGTGTTACTTATAAACCGGAAATAAACCCTAACCAATTTTCAATTTATGTTAAAGATGAAAAAAATGTAGAACGATTGGTAGTTGTAAACAAAGCAGTTCCACGCGACATAGAAAAATCGGAAAAAGTAGTAGTTACCGGAAAAATGAGTGGCAATACATTTGTTGCCAGTGATATCCTTTTAAAATGTCCTTCAAAATATAAAAATAGAGAATTAGAAGCCAATAATGGAAAAAGCATCTAATTAATATGGACTTACCTTACATCAATTTATCATGAATATATACGCAATTGGCGAGAATTTGCTCTTTGGAAAAGTTGGACACTTTTTAATTATCCTAACTTTAGTTACATCTTTAACTGCCTCTATTTCTTATTTTTTAGCGACTACATTTCGCAAAAACCCAGAAAAATCAATTCCATGGGTAAGTTTTGGCAGAAAATTATTTATACTACATGCGGTTGCTGTAATTGGTGTATTGGCATCTTTGTTGCTCATTATTCATCAACATTTATTTGAATATAAATATGTTTGGGAACACACCTCAAAAGATCTTCCAATTTACTATCAATTTTCATCAATGTGGAGCGGTCAAGAAGGTAGTACCTTATTGTGGATGTTTTGGCATGCTGTCTTAGGTTGTGTTTTAATTTTTAAAGCGAAAGATTGGGAAAGTCCTGTTTTGTCCATAGTAGCTCTTGCTCAATTCTTATTATGTTCCATGCTTTTAGGAATCTATGTTTTTGGATATAAGCTAGGAAGCAATCCATTTGCCTTAATAAAAGACACTATGGATATTCCCATTTTCAAAATGAATCCGGATTGGACACCTGAAGACGGAACCGGCTTGAATCCATCTTTACAAAATTATTGGATGGTGATACATCCACCAGTATTATTTTTAGGCTTTGCGGCATGTACCATTCCTGCTGCGTATGCAATTGCTTCTTTATGGCAACGCAAATTCACAGAATGGGTAAAACCTGTATTGCCATGGAGTTTATTTGCGTTAATGGTATTAGGTGTTGGTATTTTATTGGGTGGTGCGTGGGCGTATGAAGCCTTAAACTTCGGAGGTTTTTGGGCTTGGGATCCGGTAGAAAATGCCTCGTTAGTACCTTGGTTGGTATTGGCAGCTGGTATCCATACCTTAATGGCTTACAAACATACTGGTTATTCTCTACATGCAACGTATGCCTTATTTATAAGTTCATTTTTATTGATTTTATATTCTTCTTTCTTAACGAAAAGTGGTGTATTAGGAGATGCATCGGTACATTCATTTACTGACTTAGGAATGAGTGGACAATTAATCGTCATTATATTAGCTTTTTTAATTCCAGCAGCATATTTATATATTGATAGGACATTTATTAAAAAACAAATTCCATCAAAAGAAAAAGAAGAAAATTTGTCTTCCAGGGAATTTTGGTTGTTTATAGGCTCTTTAGTATTTGTATTTGCAGCTACACATATTATTACATTAACTTCATTTCCTGTTATCAATAAAATATTTGGTTCAAACATAGCACCGCCATCCGATATAAAAAATCATTACAATGATGTTCAAGTATGGATGGCTGCGTTAGCCGCCATTGGCTCTGCCTGTACTCAATTTTTTAAATATAAAATTTCAGATTTCAGAAAAGTAGTTAAACAACTTCTAATTGCTTTTACCATAAGTATTGTTTTAACGATATTGGTGGTGATTTCATTCCAAATGCATAGAATTGATTTTATCGTGATGATATTTAGTGCTTGGTTTGCCATATTAGCCAATATTCAATATATTTTTCAGGTTTTAAAAGGAAAATTAAAAATTTCAGGTGGTTCCGTTTCTCATATAGGTTTTGCATTAATGATGTTAGGAATTATTATCTCACAAGGCAGACAAGAAGTATTATCAATCAATAAATTTGGTATCGATTATGGTTCAGGTTTTTCAGATCAAGAAATTGCAGAAAATGTATTGCTTTATCAAAACGAGCCGACCGAAATGGGAAAATACCGAATTACCTATACCGGCGATTCGACATCGGGCAAACATATTTATTTTAATGTTAGATATGAAGAATTGGATAAACAAAAAAATATTGTTCGCACATTCACTTTGCATCCTAATATTTTATTAAACGACAAAATGGGTAATAATCCGGTGCCATCTACACGAAAAACTTGGAATGCTGATTTATATACTCATATTACTTCAGCTCCATTAAAAGAAGATGGTACGCCGGCTGACTCGATGGTGCAAAATACCTATACTATTTCCATTGGCGACACCATTCCGGCTTCGAGATGTTTAGTGGTATTGGAAGGTGTAAATCCGGATGCACATATTCATAATTTTGAAAAAAAACCAAAAGATATTGCCATCGGTGCTCAACTTAAGTTCATTTCTTTAGATACAACCTACTATATTGAACCGGTTTATTTGGTTCGCGAAGTGGTAGCCACCAGTATTCCGGCTCGTGTAGAAAAAAATGATGTCAGCTTTTCTTTGATAAAAATTTTACCCGAAGAAAATAAATTACAATTTTTAGTAGAACAAAAATTGAACAAATTTATCATTATGAAAGCCATTAAATTTCCATATATTAATCTATTATGGTTAGGCTGTTTTGTGATGGCATCTGGCATTTTTATGAGTATTTTACATCGTAGAAAAGAAAATAAATAACTTGTCAGTCATTCGATCCATATCTTTTATTGGTTCTGGAAATGTGGCCACACATTTAGCAAAGGCTTTTGCTAAAAAAGGCGTTATAATACAACAAATATATAGTCAAACGTGTGATAACTCGGAGATTTTAGCTTGGCAATCGAATGCTGTATATACTTGCAATTTAGATGAATTAAATTTGGACGTAGATTTACTCATTTTTGCGGTGAAAGATGAAGCCATTAAAACCTTATCTCAATATATTTTACAAAAAAAACCTGATTTAAAAATGGTGCATACATCTGGTTCGGTTGGATTAGATGTTTTTGAAAATGCTCAAAATGTAGGCATCGTTTATCCATTACAATCATTCTCTAAAACAAAGAAAATAAATATTGACGAAGTTCCATTTTTAATTACATCAAACAATCAATCATTTAAAAATGAACTAAAAACTTTGGCATATTTGCTTAGCAGTCGAGTGTATGAGTATAGCGACGAACAACGCAAACATTTACATATTGCGGCAGTTTTAGTTAATAATTTTTCCAATCATTTATTTGCATTAGCACAAAGTTATTGCGAAAAACATGGTTTAGATTATCAACTTTTAATGCCATTAATTCATGAAACTATTATTAAAATAGATACAATTTTGCCAAAAGATGCACAAACAGGTCCTTCCAAACGGCGTGATATCGAAATTATAGACAAACATCTATCCATTTTAGAAATTGAAGATAAAAATTTACATGCCATTTATCAGCTATTGAGTAATTCCATATTAAAAATGTATCCGCAATAAGTTCATTTATTTTCTTTTAATCTGCTAATTTCTTGTTCTAACATTCTAATTTTTCGGTCTAATTCTGGTAAATTTTTATACACAACTGTCGAGCGAAAATGTTGTTTGATATCAAATGCTGGAATACCTGATAAAACCTGATTTTCTGTTTTTATGGAAGATGCAATAGCACTTTTAGCATTTATTTTAGTATTTGGAGCAATAGTAATATGTCCCACAAATCCAACTTGTCCACCAATCATCGCATGATGTCCAATCTTGGTAGAACCAGAAATGCCTGTTTGTGCAGCAATCACAGTATATTCACCAATTTCTACATTATGACCTACTTGAATTAAATTATCTAACTTCACTCCTTTTCTAATTATAGTGGAGCCTAAAGTTGCTCTATCGATACACGTATTTGCGCCAATTTCACAATCATCTTCAAGAATAACATTTCCCAATTGAGGAATTTTTTTAAACGAGCCATCCTGCTGTGGCGCAAAACCAAAACCATCGCTACCGATAACCACACCAGCATGTAAAATGCAATTATTCCCAATTTTACAATTTTTATAAATGACTACGTTTGGGTAAACAATACAATCATCACCAATTTCTACATTTTCACCAATATATACATTTGGATAAATTTGGGTGTTTTTTCCAACTTTAAAATTGGGCTGATGAATATTTGTTTGCTGAGATGCTTTTTTTTCAGCTTCCTGTAATAAAATAGTAAATGCAGTGTACGCATCATCCACAACAATAAAATTAAGCTTGGATTTTTTTATTTTTTTATAGCTGTTTTGTGATAGTATAATTGCTCCAGCATTTGTAGTTTCGATAAATGGTAAGTATTTTTCATTCGCTAAAAATGAAATATTAAAAGCCTGAGCATCCTCAATTTTAGCCGGCGACGTAATCTTATAATGTTCATCACCGATCACTTTGCCATTTACTAATTGAGCTATTTCTTTTAATGTATGCATGAAAAAAATTTAAACGTGTTTTAAAACCATCATAGTCAATCTTGAAATATTGAGTAAATTTTCTTTTTCATCGTAAATTTTAATTTCCCAAACTTGTGTTTTACTTCCAATATGAATCGGTTTTGCAATTCCATAAACATACCCATTTCTTACTGATTTCAAATGGTTGGAATTAATATCCAAACCTAAGGCATATTCTTTAGAAATATCCAAACATAAATTAGCGGCAGTACTTCCTAGTGTTTCTGCCAAAACCACGTGCGCACCACCATGAAGCAAACCCATAGGTTGATGGGTTCGTTGGTCAACTGGCATTTTTGCCACTAAATAATCGTCACCAATTTCAGTATATTCAATTCCAAGGTATTCTACCATGGTGTTTTGAGCTTGCATTCGCAATCCATCTAAACTTATTTCCTTGAATTTCCAAATTGACATGTTGTATTTTTTACTAAAATAATAAAATAAACTAAATCATAAACTGAATTAATGATTTACTCGTAAATTTGTGCATGCATTCAAAACTAATCATCTTCGATTTTGGCTCTCAATATACACAGCTCATTGCCAGAAGAATTCGAGAACTTAATATTTATTGTGAAATTCATCCATATAACGCCTTATCTGTATTAGAAAAGAAAGATTTTAGTGGAATTATACTTTCCGGTTCGCCGTTTTCAGTTCTGCAGGATGAAGCGTTGCAATTCCCGATTAAAGACGTGATTGAAAAACATCCGGTTCCGGTTTTGGCTATTTGTTACGGTGCTCAATATGTGGCACACACATTTGGAGGAAAAGTTGAACGTTCCTCTAAGCGTGAATACGGCAGAGCTCATTTAGAGTATATTGAACCAAATAATAAATTATTTAAATCAATTTCTTCACATTCACAAGTATGGATGAGCCATGGAGATTCCGTATTAGAATTGCCGGATAATTTTGAATTGCTAGCAACGACTGATTCTATACCAGTTGCTGCGTTTAAAGTAAATGAAAAGGATATTTATGCTATTCAATTTCATCCTGAGGTTACACATTCTACAGAAGGCAAAACATTATTAGAGAATTTTGCTGTCCATATTTGCGGCTGTTCTCAGGATTGGACACCGATGTCTTTTATTGAAGAAACCGTAAATGAAATCAAAATCCAAGTTGGTAATGATCATGTGGTGTTGGGTTTGAGTGGTGGAGTTGATTCAAGTGTTGCTGCGCTTTTACTACATAAAGCTATTGGTAATCAATTAACTTGTATCTTTGTTAATAATGGATTACTTAGGTTTAATGAGTTTAATTCCGTATTAGACTCATACCAACATTTGGGTTTAAATGTCATTGGCGTGGATGCTTCAGCACAATTTTACAAGGCACTTATTGGAATTTCGGAGCCAGAAGCTAAGCGCAAAGCAATAGGAAAAGTATTTATTGATGTATTCCAAGAAGAAGCTGAAAAAATAGAAAATGTAAAATGGCTAGGACAAGGCACCATTTATCCAGATGTCATTGAATCAATATCTGTACATGGTCCATCTGCCAAAATAAAATCGCATCACAATGTTGGTGGTTTGCCTGAAAAAATGCACTTAAAAATAATTGAGCCATTAAATAGATTATTTAAAGATGAAGTTCGCCGAGTAGGAAAAGCATTAGAATTACCTGAAAACATCTTAAACAGGCATCCATTTCCAGGTCCAGGTTTAGGCATTCGAATTTTAGGTGATATAACTGCCGAAAAAGTGGAAACACTCCAAAAAGCAGATTATATTTTTATAGAAAGCCTAAAAAAAGAAAATTTATATAAAGATGTATGGCAAGCTGGTGTTATCTTTCTGCCGATACAAAGTGTAGGCGTGATGGGTGATGAACGCACCTACGAAAATGTGGTGGCACTTAGAGCCGTTTCAAGTATTGATGGCATGACCGCCGATTGGTGTCATTTGCCTTATGAATTTTTGGCACGAGTTTCGAATGAAATAATCAATAACGTAAAAGGAATAAATAGAGTAGTATATGACATTAGTTCAAAACCGCCTGCAACAATTGAATGGGAATAACATATTGATATTCTTATTCTTAATTGCTAGTATTTCATCTTGTTCTTCAAAGAAAATAAGTCAAATTTCAAAGACAGAATACATTGAAGTTGGTGGAAATTTAAAGAAAAATAACAACAATAAATCAGTGGAAGTAGTTGAAATCAATACTGCACCAATCAAAAAAGCAGATTCTATTCTGACTCAACCTGTAGAATTTAACATCTCAAAAGAACAATTTAATAAAGAATCAAATTCTAATCTATTAACTAATGATTTAACTAAAGACACAAAACATCCTTATAATATAGCAGTTATACTTCCATTTTACTTAGATCAAATACCTTTGGGTAAATATATAGACGACTCTACAAAATTACTAAGTAACGACTCTAAAAATGCAGTAGAATTTTACTTAGGCTGTCAAATGGCGAAAGAAAAATTCGCGAATAAGGATTTACAAGTAAATGTGTATTTCGTTGACAATAAAAATGATTCATTATCAAGCATTCATCTGTTTAACAATAAACCTTTTCCTAATGTAGATTATATCGTTGGACCAATTGGATATAAGAATTTAAAAACAATTACCGACATCGCTAAAAACAAACAGATTGTTACGATATCTCCATTTGCTAATTCAATGTACATTCAAAACAATCCATACTATTTCAACGCAAACGCTTCATTATTAAGTGAATACAACGAATTACTAAATCAATACTCAAATAACAATAACAATAACAATAGTATCCTTGAAATTATTTACGATGGAAACGATAAAACAGCGGAAAACATCAACCTATTAAAACAATTATTAAGCGAGAAATACGTTCACTTAACTCCCAAATTTCACGCATTCAGTGGAATCGAGGATATCTCTAAAAAGCTTTCACAAACAGATACTTTAAGTAAACGTTCTTTTATAATATACTCATCTAAAGATACTTATATAAAAACTGTTATTCCTAAACTTAAATCTATAAAGAATCATTTATCTATTTATTGTACTTCAATAGCTATGCAACCTAAATTGCTTAATGGATTAAAGACAACTCACTTTATCTATTCCGTTTCGCCTTACAACACAGAAAATCTAAACTACAAGATTTTTGAACAACAATATGAAGAAAAATACGCTAAAGCTCCAACTGAAGTTGCACACCAAGCGTACGACTTGCTTCTCAGATTGCTAAATAACATAAATAAAAACCAGGCACTTACAGACAATACTTCAAGTTATAGTTTAGATTTTGATAATACGCAATCCAAATTCAATTTTCAGCCTATTTTAAACAATCAAGGAGAAATAAATTATTACGACAATACAAACTTATATTTATACAAATGGGTAAATGGTAGTTTTGTTTTAGACGTTCAATAACTGACTCCAGCAAAATCAGTTTTTTTTGGGTAGTTCAATAAAAAAAAATACGCAAACTTAGTTTTTAAGAATAGTGGTTCCAATATTACCCTTTATATACAATTTACGGCAATAGATATAACATTTCCTCATTTCTACGTGAATTATAACAAATGTTTATTATTCATTTAATTATTTTACTCAAAAGCAGTATATTTGCGACCTTATTTAATAAAATCAAAAATGAGTAAAGGAACAAGAACGGCGCTGATTATACTTACAGCACTCATCGTATTAATTTGTATCTATTGTTTGTCTTTCACATTCAAGGTGAATTCGATTGAAAACAAAGCGATTGCATTTGCAGAAAAATCAATTCCAATGCAAGATTTGGAACAACGTTATCCAAATAATCAACTAGCTCAGTTTTTATACGAAGATTCTATTCATCAAAATAGAATTACACTAAAAAATAGATACTTAGATTCTATTGCTAATGAAAAAGTGTACTTGTGGAACACATATAGTGCATCAAAAAAACAACAATTAAACTTAGGCTTAGATTTACAAGGTGGCATGAGTGTAGTATTGCAAGTTTCACTTCGCGAACTAATTCAAACCTTAGCGGACAATAGTCGAGATCCAAAATTTGTAAAATCATTGGAATTAGCCGAACAACGGATGTCTTCTGGCAACAATGATTATGTAAGTTTATTTTTACAAGCTTATAAAGAACAAAACGCAACCACTACTTTAGCTCAACTGTTTTCTACTCGTAACAATAAAGAAGAAGTTACCGTAGAAAGTTCAGATGCTCAAGTAGAAAAATTTTTACGAACTAAATCAAAAGAAGCATTTGATATCACATTAAATAGAATTTCAACACGTATTGACCAATTTGGCACCAAACAACCAACCGTAACAGCAGAACCATCTCGCGAACGTATTTCAGTTGAAATTGCAGGTGTTGACAATCCAGCACGCGTACGAAAATTATTGCAAGCAACAGCTAATTTAGAGTTTTGGGAAACGTATAAAGCTACAGAATTAGGAAAATCAATTAATGATGCCAACACTGCACTTAAAAACTATTTAGATACTCAAAAAGACAGCAACAAAGATTCTGCAACTATTGCCAAAGCACAAAGCATTTTAACAGGAAACTCAGATTCAGCATCCACAGTGAATCCATTAACCGGAAAAAAAGATACTAAAAAAGATACATCACAAGCTGGAAAATTTGAGGAATTTAAAAATGAAAATCCGTTTTTTGCAGTTTTACAACCAGCTGTAGACGAAAATAACCAATATCAACCATCTCCTATTATTGGATATGTAAGTGCATTAGACACTGCTAAATTTACGGAATACATTAATTTGTCGGAAGTAAGTAATGTGTTTCCAAAAGATGTTGCTTTATTATATTCAGCAAAATCTTTCGGCGATAAACAAAAATTCTTTACAGTTTATGCCATTAAGAAAAATACGAACAGTGGCAAAGCGCCTTTAGATGGCAGTGTGGTTACTCAAGCACGTCAAGACTATGACCAAAACGGACAAGTAGTGGTAAGCATGCAAATGAATACATTAGGTGGAAAATCGTGGAGAGATTTAACCCGCAAAAATATTGGAAATTCCATTGCTATAGTTTTAGATAACCAAGTATATTCTGCTCCAAATGTAAATAGTGAAATTGACGGTGGAAGTTCACAAATTAGTGGCGGATTTGATGTGCAAGAAGCTACCGATTTAGCAAACGTATTAAAAACAGGTAAATTACCAGCATCAGCAAGAATTATTGAAGAAGAACAAATTGGTGCTTCATTAGGATCAAGTGCTATCAAAGCAGGCTTGTATTCTTTATTGGCTTCTTTTGTTTTAATAATCGTATTTATGGTGTTCTTCTATTCAACAGCAGGTGTTGTAGCCATTATCGTTTTATTGTTAAATGTATTTTTAATCATTGGGTTAATGGCAGGTGTTGGCTCCACGCTTACTTTACCAGGTATTGCCGGTATCGTACTAACTTTAGGTATGGCAGTAGATGCCAACGTAATTATTTACGAACGTATTAAAGAAGAACTACGTGCAGGAAAAGCTACCATTTACGCCGTTCAAGAAGGTTTCAAACATTCATTACCCGCAATTTTAGATGGAAATATTACCACATTATTAACAGCAATTATTCTAGCTGTTATAGGAATTGGACCAGTCAAAGGATTTGCTATCACCTTAATCATCGGTATTTTAACCACCTTGTTTACTGCTGTTTTATTAAGTAAAATGATTGTAGATTGGAGATTAGAAAAAGGAAAAGAATTCCAATACTTCACACCTATGACCAAAAACTTCTTACAAGGAATAAATTTCGATTATATTGGTGCAAGAAAAATTACATACACAATATCTGGTATTATTATTATTGTTGGTTGTATCTCGTTTTTTACACGTGGCTTTGAATTAGGAATTGACTTTAAAGGAGGAAGAGAGTATAAAGTTCGTTTTGAAAAATCTGTAAAAACAGACCAAGTTCGCGACAACTTAAATAAAGTATTAGATAATAAGACTATTGTAAAACAATATGGTTCCGACAATCAAGTAAAAATTACAACAGCCTTTTTAATTAATGACACAGGCAAAGATGTGGACAACAAAGTGGAACATGCTGTTTATGAAGGATTGAAAACTTATATGCCAAATACATCATTTGAAAACTTCAAACGTGTAAATTTAATGAGTGTAACCAAAGTAGATCCAACAATAACAGGAGATTTTAAACGCAGTTCAATTTGGGCATCCATTGCATCTATCGCTGTTATTTTTATTTATATCTTAATTCGATTTAATAAAAAAGGATACTCCATTGGCTCCATTGCGGCAACGGCTCATGATGCTTTTGTAGTATTAGCATTATTCTCCTTATTGCACGGCGTTTTACCGTTCCCTTTAGAAGTGGATCAAATATTTGTAGCCGCTATTTTAACCATCATTGGTTATTCCATTAATGATACAGTGATTATTTTTGACCGTTTAAGAGAATACTTAAAAGAACGGCCAAATGCAAATATGAAAGATACCATGAATGCAGCCATCAACTCAACATTATCCAGAACATTTAACACTGCATTCACCGTATTTATCGTAGTATTTATTTTGTTCGTTTTTGGTGGTCCAGTATTGAGAGCCTTCTCTTTCGCCATGATTATTGGTGTAGTAGTAGGATGTTATTCTTCAATCTTCATCGCATCTCCAATTATGTATGATTTAGATCCAAATCATGATAGTTATCAAGTTGATACCGAAACTAAAACAACATCAAAGAAATCATAAACGTTTCATCATATCAAAAAAGTCCCGATTTTATCGGGACTTTTTAATTTTATACTATGAAAAATTTTGAATTTATAGATTCTATAAAATTTCCATTTCCCATTACACAAATGGTAGCTTGGGGCGACATGGATGCCTTTCAACACGTAAACAACGTTCAATATTTTAGATATTTTGAAACAGGTCGTGTAGAATTTTTTAATAAAACAAACTTATGGAAATTGATTGAAGCAGAAAACATTCGATTTGTAGTGGGCAAATTAGAATGCAATTATTTACAGGAACTCGTGCATCCTGCTGAAATTGAAATTAGCGTTGGAATAAAGAAAATTGGAAATGCTAGTTTAGTGCTGCATCAAATGGTAAAAAGCGATAGAAACATCGTAGCACATGGAGAAGCAATTGTAGTAGCAACGAACCCAAGCACCGGAAAATCAACACCTTGGACAGATAACATTCGTACTGCGTTTGAAAAATGGTTATGATGTTTTCTGCGTAAGCACAGAAAAATGTTTACCATGCGCTTCCAATTCACTCATCGCATTGGCAAAAATATTATTAATCACATCAAGATTAAATTTTTCCTCGAACAATAAATCATCATAATTAAAAATCAATAAACGGATTTCATTTTCTTCTATCCATGATAAATCATTGATGCATTCATCTAAAGAATCAAAATTAGGAACAAAATAATCAGGGAAATTTAAAGCTTTGGCTATTTCTTCATAAAAATGTGATAAAACCACACAACGTTGTCCGTCAATAAAGGCGAGATAAATGCCATTTACTACAATGTTATTTTTAAATGTTTGCATAGTGGATGGATTGGAGATGGTTATTTATTGCGATTTTATTTCAATAAAAGTATTATAATGATCCGCGGTGAACCATGCACGACCATCACTTCCAGTGACCACGCGCTGCGCACCTCTGTTTTTTCCTTCTACTTTAGGATGTATATCCCATTCTCTATATTTAATCTTATTTCCGCTGGCATCTATTTTAGGTAACTGATTTTCATAATTACCAAATGTTCTGCCACCTACATATCCTTCCGGCGCTTCCTGGTGTTCTTTAATATATTTTAGTACCACAATAGCCTTTTGCGGTACATTCGGATTTATTTGTTTAAGAGCATCAATGCCAGTCTGTTTCTTTTCCGAATCATCATGAGATTCAATCGGCGTTTGTTCTACTGACTTATTATTGCGTGATTGTTTATCTTGTGTTGCTGCTTGATAACCTTGAGTATATCCAACTTTGTATCCTTCGTTGTATTTATCATTAGAAGTGGAACAAGAAGAAAAAATAAAAACAGAAAAAATAAAAACACATCCTTTTAAAAATTTAGGAGTAAAATACTTCATAAATGTGTTTGAATTTATTTTCATTTATTTGCTGTTCGCTTTCGCATGATCGGCTAAGAATTGAGCTAAGCCTTTATCTGTTAATGGATGACTAAATAATCCCATAATGGAACCCAAAGGACATGTTACCACATCTGCTCCAGCTTCTGCACATTTAATGATATGCAATGAACTTCGAACGGAAGCGGCTAATATTTGAGTTTTAAATTGGTAATTATCATAAATATGTCTGATTTGATGAATCAAATCCATGCCATCTAAATTAATATCATCTAATCGACCTACAAATGGACTTAAATAAGTTGCACCCGCTTTTGCCGCCAATATAGCTTGACCTGGTGAAAACACCAAGGTGCAGTTGGTTTTAATGCCTTTATCTGAAAAGTATTTAATAGCTTTAATGCCATCCTTTATCATCGGTACTTTCACCACTATATTTTTGTGTAATTGTGCCAACTTTTCACCTTCTGCAATCATTCCTTTGTAATCCGTAGAAATTACTTCTGCACTTACATCACCATCTACAATTTCGCATATTTTTTTATAATGATTCCACACATGCTCATCTCCTACTATGCCTTCTTTTGCCATTAAAGAAGGGTTGGTCGTGCATCCGTCTAAAATACCTAAATCTGTTGCTTCTTTTATTTGCGCTAAGTTTGCCGTATCAATAAAAAATTTCATAACTACTCTTTTGAATTTAATACACAATATTAATTAATTTATATGGAATTCTTTGTATCCAACTTCAATTCGTGTTTTATATTTAATCTCATTTTTTTGAAAGAAAATTAGATAAAGTACTCGTTTGATAAATAAAGATATTTAAGATTAATTTAGTAAAGAAACATTTACCTTTGCTACATGAACATGAATAAGGCATTTTTTCCCATTATATTTTCTATTATATTAGCATCCGGAATTTTATTAGGATATAAAATTCAAGAGCGAAGTGCTTCAAAGAACAATACTTTTAACAGCGCTAAAAGTACATCCAAATTGGATTATATTCTTGGACTGATTGAAGCAAAATATGTAGATACAGTAGATGCACAAAAACTCTACGACGATGCCATTGCTAAAATGTTAGAAGATTTAGATCCGCACAGTGTTTATCTTCCACCCATGGAAATGAAACACGAAGCAGAAATTATGGAAGGAAATTTTGAAGGAATTGGAATTGAATTTTCCATACAAAATGATACCATACAAGTAGTTACGCCAATTAGCGGTGGACCATCAGAAAGCGTTGGTATTTCTGCCGGCGATAAAATCTTAAAAATAAATGATACAAAAGTTGCCGGCATTGGCGTCACCAATGAAATGGTAATGAAAAAATTAAAAGGACCGAAAGACACGAAAGTAAAAGTTACGATGCTCAAAAGCGGTTCTAAAAAAATAATCACTTACACCATTAAACGTGATAAAATTCCAATTTATAGTGTAGATGCCGGATTTATGCTCGATAAAAATACGGCATATATTAAAATAAACCGATTCGCTCAAACAACGTATCAAGAGTTTTATGAAAAATTAGAAGCCTTACAAAAACAAGGTATGCAACGCTTAATTCTCGACTTACGACAAAATCCGGGTGGATTTATGGACCAAGCCACTGCCATTGCGGATGAGTTTATTGATGGCAGTAAAACAATTGTTTACACGGAAGGCAGAACAATGCCCAAAACCATCGATAAGGCAAGGACAGTTGGCTTATTTGAAACCGGAAAATTGGCCATTTTAATAGATGAAGGTGCTGCATCAGCCAGTGAAATCATCAGTGGTGCTGTACAAGATTGGGATCGTGGAATTATTATCGGCCGCCGTTCTTTTGGAAAAGGATTAGTTCAACAAGAATATCCAATTGGTGATGGAAGTTCCGTTCGATTGACGATAGCTAAATATTTTACACCAAGTGGTAGAAGTATCCAACGACCTTATCATGGAAATAATGAAAAATATTATAGCGATTTATTAAAACGCTATGAAGATGGCGAAGTATTCAACCAAGACAGCATTAAACAAGATAAAAAAACAGCTTTTAAAACCTTGATTAAAGGTAGAACTGTTTATGGTGGTGGTGGCATCACGCCGGATATATATATTCCAATAGATACTAGCATGTATAATCCATTTGTAACCGATGTTTTTGCTAAAGGTTTACTACAAGAATTTACGTATAATTATTATGCCGGTAATAAAAATGTATTTTCCAGCTTTCCTTCTATTGCCTTATTTAAATCGAACTATCAAGTAGATAATACATTATACGCACAATTTGTAAATTATTGTGTTCAACATGGCATAAATAAAGATGCTCTTGCTTTTTCAGAAAAATCAAAACCATATTTAAGTTCAAGAATAAAAGCAATGTTTGCCAAACAAATTTGGAAAACAGATGGTTACTATGAAATTGTTTCTAAAGATGATAAAATGGTTCAAAGAGCCATATTAGAACTGAATAAATAAATGGTAGTTTATTAAAAATCTTTGGCTTTTATTATTCCAAAGCTGTCGCAAGTTTGTGGTATAGCAATAGCGTAGGAAACTTGTGACGATAAATAAAGCCCAAAGCTGTCGCAAGTTTGTGGTATGGCAATAGCGTAGGAAACTTGTGACGATAAATAAAGCCCAAAGCTGTCGCAAGTTT
>DAOLYL010000009.1:0-26152 GCA_035425765.1 Flavobacterium sp.
GGGAGTTATTCACAAAATCGGTAGAAGAAAATGTGCTGTTGCACGTGTTTATGTTACTGAAGGTACAGGAAAAATCACTGTAAACAAAAGAGAATTTGCAACTTACTTCCCAACAGCTACTTTACAGTATAAAGTTATGCAACCAATGTCTATGACAGAGAATGCAACAAACTTTGATGTAAAAGTAAATGTTTATGGTGGTGGTTCAACAGGTCAAGCAGAAGCTGTGAGAATGGCTATTGCAAGAGCAATGTGTGAAGTGGAAGCTGAAAACAGAGCTATCTTAAAACCAGAAGGATTACTAACAAGAGATCCAAGAATGGTAGAACGTAAAAAATTCGGTCAGAAAAAAGCGAGAAAGAGATTCCAATTCTCAAAACGTTAATATTCGATTTATATCAGAATATATTTTCAGATTATTTTTTACAATTAAAATAGAATTTAAAACAAAGTTGTCGATATTCCTTTTAAAAAGGGAATTAGTTTAGCATCGAAATGCAGTACAAAGTCTTAATTTATTAAGCGAAAAAGGTGACGCATTGCTAATCAACGGAACGTAAACTATTACACAATGGCAAACAAAATTGAAGTTAAAGATTTATTAGAAGCAGGTGTTCACTTTGGACACATGACTCGTAAATGGGATCCAAATATGGCTCCATACATTTATATGGAAAGAAATGGTATTCATATCATCAATCTATATAAAACAGCCGCAAAAATTGAAGAAGCTAACGAAGCTTTGAAAAAAATTGCAGCATCAGGTAGAAAAGTACTTTTCGTAGCTACCAAAAAACAAGCAAAAGACATCGTAGCTGAAAAAGCTGCAGCTTGTAACATGCCTTACATCACTGAAAGATGGCCAGGTGGAATGTTAACTAACTTCGTTACTATCAGAAAAGCGGTTAAAAAAATGGCTTCTATTGATAAAATGAAGAAAGACGGAACATTCATGACACTTTCTAAAAAAGAAAGATTACAAGTTGATCGTCTTCGTGCAAAACTAGAGAAGAACTTAGGTTCTATCGCTGATATGTCAAGATTACCTGCTGCATTATTTGTAGTAGATATCAAGGCAGAACACATCGCAGTAAAAGAAGCACAAAAATTAAACATTCCAGTTTTCGCAATGGTTGATACTAACTCTGATCCACGTGAAGTAGATTACGTTATTCCAGCCAATGATGATGCTTCTAAATCAATTGATAAAATTTTATCATTAGTTACTGACGCTGTAAAAGACGGATTAGCAAACAGAACTTCTGATAAAGAAGTTGATGCTCCTGAAGTTGAAGCGGTAGAAGAAGTTGCTGCTGTTGTTGAAGCACCAGCTGTTGAAGCTACAGAAACAAAATCTGAAGAATAAAAACCAATAATTACGAATTATGAATTACGAATTACGAATTATTATACTCGTGATTTTAAGTTTGTAATTCGTAATTTTTTTTAAAAGAATTTTTTAATCTTAAAATAAAACACAAAATGGCAACAATTACTGCTGCAGACGTAAATAAATTAAGACAATCTACAGGTGCCGGAATGATGGACTGTAAAAAAGCTTTAGTTGAAGCTGATGGAGATTTCGATAAAGCGATACAAATCCTTAGAGAAAAAGGACAAAAAGTTGCTGCTAATCGTTCTGACCGTGATTCTTCTGAAGGTGCTGCTGTTTCTTTTATCAATGCAGATAACACTAGAGGAGCAATTATCACTTTAAACTGTGAAACAGATTTCGTAGGTAAAAACGAAGCTTTTGTAACTTTAGCTAAAAATTTAGTTGAAAGAGCAATCAACTTCTCTTCTAAAGAAGAATTTTTAGCATCAGATTTCAACGGAATTACTGTTGCTGAAAAATTAATCGAGCAAACTGGTGTTATCGGTGAGAAAATCGAAATCGGTGGTTTTGAAATTTTAGAAGGTGCATTCGTTGGATCTTATGTTCACGTAAACAAAATTGCAGCTTTAACAGCAGTTTCTGCTAAAGTTGACAACGCTGAGACATTGACTAAAGATATCTCTATGCAAGTGGCTTCAATGGGAGCTGACACGTTATCATACAAGGATTTTGATCCTGCTTTTGTTGAATCTGAACTTGCTGCTCGTATTGCTGTAATCGAAAAAGATAATGAAGAGGCAAAACGTTTAGGGAAAACTTTGAAAAATGTTCCTAAATATATTTCTTTCTCTCAATTAACTCCAGAAGTTATCAAACAAGCTGAAGAAGATGCAAAAGCTGAATTGAAAGCTGAAGGTAAACCAGAGCAAATTTGGGATAAAATCATTCCAGGAAAAGTAGCTCGTTTCATCTCTGACAATACTACTTTAGATCAAGAAAAAGCATTATTAGACCAAAACTTCATCAAAGATGACAGTAAAAAAGTAGCTGATTATGTTAAAGGATTTAATGTAGAAATTACAGGTTTCAAACGTGTTTCTTTAGGATAATACACTATCTAATTTTAGATATTAGATTTTAAATATCAACCTCGTTTCGATTGAAACGGGGTTTTTTGTTTTAGGGTGTATTGGGTAGTGATTTGGGATTATTGAATACGATTTCACCCTTGCTGGATGGACCATCACCCCAACTGGATATTGTTTCACCCTTGCTGGATAGCCTTTTACCCCAACTGGATAGACTTTCACCCCGACTGGATGTTGTTTCACCCTAACTGGATACTGTTTCACCCCAACTGGATAGTCTTTTACCCCTACTGGATACTATTTCACCCTAACTGGATAGTCTTTTACCCCAACTGGATAAGGTTTTACCCCTATTAGATGGAGATTTTGTTTGGGTTTGTTGCTGATTTTTTACTATTGACAGTGTTTTATAGCTTCTTGATTTTGCTTAAATATTTGTTAATATAGTATTTTTCATTCTTTTTGGCATTTGATTTGTTATAGAAATTTTAGCAAGATGTTGCTAAACATATTATTAACTAAAATTAATTTATTATGAATTCGAATGTTAGAAGAGAAGAAATTGCTCCTTTGGGAGATTTTGTAAAGACGAGTTATACTCGTGATTTTAGTGCTATTGAAAACCGTTTTCCGAAACTGGATGGTGCTTTTAAGACTGCTTTTGAGAGTAAATTGAATTTTATTAAGGTGCTGGAAAGTGGCTTGGTATTGACGGAAGAGCAGAAAGGTGTTACTCAACGATTGTATGAAGAGGCAGATGAATTGAATGTTGAGTTGAATTTTTTGAAGTCTTATGTTGTGGATGCTGGGTTGAATGCACAGGTTGTTGAGACGGTAAAAGCGGATTTGTTGAATGGTAACATTGAAGGTGCTTTGTTGAAACTGGAAGGTTTGAAGCAGTTTATTGTTGCTCATAGTGCTGATTTGATTGCGGAAGGTATGGCGGCTGATTATGCTACTACTTTGGGAGATGCTATTGTTAGTTTGACTGAAAAGAATGCTTTGCAGAATGAAATTCTTAATAACCGCAAGCATTTGACGGATGCTAATGCTGGACATTATGATGAGTTGATGGGGATGATTAAACAGATTTGTAGTAAGGGCAAATTGGTTTTTAAGAAGACGGTTGTTGAGGATGAGTATGTAATGACGAAGATTGTAAAGCGTATGCGTGCTGGGAATATTAAGAAGTAGTATTTTTTAATTAAAAGTTGTAAAAGGGTTTGCTTTCGCAAACCCTTTTTTTTTGTGGTTTATGCTTGATGGTGATTAAATGGAGTGATTTTATATCTTATAACTTACAAAGTGTGAAAAAAAATCCGTATAAATACGTAGATACAATCTATAAAAAGAGATTAATTTAGTAGCATTCAAGATTTATAAAAAATACTGTTTGATTTTAATGCTATAAAAATCAATATGTTTTAATTGTTTTATTCTATTACTAACTATATTTAAACTTTATTTTATGATGACAAAAAAAACACTTTATCTAATTTACTTATTATTAGCTTGTACCCATATTATGTGGTCACAAACTATATTTTCTGAAAATATGGGTAATCCTAGTAGCACTACTTCGATAGCCAATAATGTTTTTGAAAATAACTCACTTACTTATTCAAATGGAGGACAGAGTAATTCTGCGGATGTAAGATCTACAAATCCTTCGAATGGTTACAATGGAGCTTCAAGCGGAGGCAATATATTCTTTTCTTCAACAACAGGAACATCTGGCTTTTCTATTGAAGGAATAAATGCTTCTAATTACAATTCTTTAACTCTTCAATTTGGTTATAGAAAGGAGTCAGCATCTGCACACTGTCCATTTTTTGTTGATTATTGGAATGGTAGCGCATGGGTTGTATTAGCAAATACTGAAACCGCTTTGTTTAATGAAGAAGCAAATGCAACCGCAAAATGGTATATGTCAAAAGTGTTAACACTACCTGTAGAAGCACAAATCAATGGTCTTAAAATACGATTTGTAAAAACAGGCACTAAATCTATTCGTATTGATGATGTTTTGTTGTCAGCAGGAACTCCACCGGACGTTCCAAGTTCATCGAGTGATATTGTTTTTAACTCAAGTTCTTCTACTAGTAGTAACGCGAATATAAATTATCTAAATTATCAAGCGGATGTTATAACAAGTACTTCTAATAGTGTTGGTGTAATGGGGTTTTATTTGCGTGATGGCGGAGCTTCAATAAATGATTCTGATAACTTAGCAACCGAATTAACTGAAATAACTTTTACTGTTATGAATAGTGACAATATTCGCTCTGCACGTTTGTTTGTTGGCAATTCGCCCCGAGGAGTTACTGTTCCTGTAAATGGTTCTTCGACTATTGCTTTTACAGGATTAACCAATATTATAGCCGCTGACGATGACCAGTTGGCAATTAATTTAAGAGTTTCCTTTACTGAAACAGTAACTGATAATGAACAGCTACAATTTACAATATCTTCAGCAACAGCAAAATCAACTGGTTCGCAATTTTTATTACCTAATACTGGTGGAGCTAGTTCCTCAATTGCAGGTGATATTAATAGAATTGAAGTTGTAGCTAGTAAATTGGCATTTGTGCAACAACCATCAAGCAATTTATATGCAGGGACTATTATGTATCCCGCTCCTGCCGTTACGGCTAAAGACGAGCTTGAAAACAGTGATTTGGACTATAATGAAATAGTTATATTGACTTTATCAGGAAATTTGAATATACCACTTTCTACAACTGCTGTAAATGGGACAGCAATTTTTGAATATTACTTGTTTGATTTTTTACCAACAGGAACTAGTTACTCCTTAACAGCAAATTCAAATAATTTAAATCCCATAATATCAAATTCTTTTGAGGTCTTAGCATCTTCATCAATTAATCTATCAAATATTCCAACACCTAATTGTAATAATAACTGTAATTTGGTTCCAAATGGAGATTTTGAAGAGTATAGTCAGCTTCCAAATAACGAAAATCCAATAGAATTTGCTTGTGGATGGAATACAGCACGTTTTCATTCAAAATATTTTCATTCAAGTTCTACGAACCCTAATTATCAAATACCTTGTAATTTCTTTGGAGGACAAACTTGTAATGAGGATATAGGAAACGGATATGCAGGGATTTATTATATTAGTAGTAATAATGAAAATAATATAATAAGTTCTATTATGGTTTCAAGGTTATTTTCTCCACTCGTAGCTGGTCAAAGCTATAAATTAAGTTTTGAAGTATCTTTAGCGGAAGGTTATTCTTATTTTAGCAAAGCGATTCAAGCTTATTTATCACCAAACATGATTTCTATACCTGTTGATAGTGGACAAATTACAATAAATAATCCTCAAATGCTATTTAGTAACTCGACAACTTCAACAATTTCTAATGGGTGGGAAACATTATCTTTTACTTTTACAAGTACAGAAGGTGGAGAAGAATATATATATTTAGGTGCATTCCCAAATGTATTAAACGAGCCAAATACTTTAGCCACAGATCCTTCATGTAATTATGGCAATATGAATCAAGGAGTTGTAAACGGCTCTTTTTATTATATAGACAATGTTAGCTTAATACCAGTAAGCATTGCCTCTTTTGAATTACCTGAGAATATTTGTAATTCCAATATTATCAATAATTTAACAATCTTCTTATCTAATGTTTCAGTTGATGGAGAATTTTCCGGTGCTGGCGTTAATTTTGAAAATGGAAATTATACTTTTAATCCATTAATAGCAGGTATTGGTAACCATTTAATTAGCTATACTTATTTTAATGATTTTGGTTGTCCAATAACCATGACTGATGAGATAAATGTAGTAACTGATGGAATAATTGCTGAATTTGAGAATTTAAATAATTTAGTTCTTTGTGAAAACAGTACACCACCTGTTTTGTCAACAACTTCTGATAATGGAATAACGGGAAGTTGGAATCCTTTAACAATAGATACAATGGCTTCTGGAGATTATACTTTCACACCAAATTTTGGTCAATGTTCTAGTTCACAAAGTGTTTTTACAGTAACTATTATTAACTTGTTAACTGCAGAAGATGATGACTTTAGTTCTATTCCTATTAATCTATCAACAGGAGGAACAACACCATCTGTCTATACTAATGATACTCTAAATGGGAATGGAGTAAGTAATTTAAATGTGTCTTCGACAATTTTATCTACGATACCATCAATGAGTACTTTACCAACTATTAATTCTGAAGGTATAATAACTATTCCAAATGATTATACTTCTGGAACCTATGTTATTGAGTATAAATTAACTGATAACATATGTTTAAATTATTTTGATGTAGCAAGTGTTACTGTGGTTATATTGCCTAAAATTACAAATTGTTCTAAAATAGATTTAGGCAGCTTGTGTTACCACTCATCAGTAATGCAAACAACTCCTTTTACCGTTTTTAATAATCCTTACAATGGTCCAAATGCTTGTGAGTATGCTATGATTGGTAATGTTCCTTGTAATTTTACTAATGCTACTATTGAACTTATAACTCCGCTTGAGAATGGATGTACTTTAAATGCTAATGGCACTATTAACATACCGGCAGGTACAATGCCATTTTATGGCGAATCATTGTATCGTTTACGATCTATAGCTTATCCCTCTTTAACTTCTGACATCTTTAGATTAAATTATGGTATAGCAGACCAAGTATTTCCTGCCAATCCTCCTATTTATTTGAATGCAGGTGCAACACCACCCGAAGTATATAGCAACGGAAGTGTAAATGTATTGTATAGCCCTATAGTAAGCCGTATAAATCCTAGCACAAACGGAATGTGTGATTTGATAAATGCTGAAGTAGACCAACCGAATGTCTCTAATACTGTTTCTATAACAGAAACCACTACCCCTGAAAATCCTTATTATATAATTGATGAAAGTAATGGTTTTGTGCAGTTTCGTGTACCATACAGCAGCAGTAATCCACCACCAGCACCTACTTTACCATCGCAAGCATACACTTTAACCTACACTATGTGTATTAATAACACTGCTCCGCTTCTTTTTTGTAATGATGCAACTGTAGTGATTCATTATTACTATGGTAGTAACCGAGAAATGCAACAGACAAAAAAAGAAAACAACCTCATCATTTACCCAAATCCTTCTGCTGATGGTGTGTTTACCTTGTTATTTGATAAAAAAATAAACGACGGAATAATTGAGGTGTATAATTTGCTTGGACAAAAAGTGGCACAAGATATTATACAAAATGTTACCGAACATCCATTAAACTTGCCAAAAGTTTCTGGTACTTACATAATAAGAATTAACGATGGATCTCAACAATTAATTAAAAGAATTATAATTAAATAAAAGATTTAAAATTAATAATTATATAACAAAATGAAAATAATAAAAATACTAATAGTTTTACCGATATTAATGTCTTGTAATCTAAATTCGCAGATAATTAATTTTCCTGACCCCGCTTTTAAAGCCATGTTACTACAAGCAGATACAGGTAACAATATTGGAGGAGGTGTGAAAATTGATGCGAATGATGATGGGGAGATTACACAAAGCGAAGCCTTGACAGTATTTTATAGTTCAATCCAGACCTCTGGTAATATAACCAACATCACAGGAATTGGTTTTTTTACAAACCTTCAAACTTTTCAATTAGTTGGTAATTTGATTCAAACAGCTGATTTAAGTAGTTTAATTAATCTTGGATCGCTAGATTTAGGAGGTAATCAACTAACTAGTATAAATTTAAACGGGTTGACAAATCTGTGGTTTATGAATATAGGTGGTAATCAATTGACAGAAGTAGATTTTTCGACACTAGCGGCTCTTAAAATACTTATTATAGGGCAAAATCAATTAACTCATTTGGATTTTAGTAATAATCCAATGTTTGAGCAATTACGATGTGCCGATAATCCTAGTTTGAATTGGGTGAATATTAGAAATAATAGGTCGCAGGTATTTACTCAAACTCCGTTTAATGGTTGTTGGAATAATTGCCCAAATCTAACTACGATTTGTGTAGATAATAATGAAGTGGTAACAGCGCAGAATTTTTTATCGAATTGTGGTATTACACAACCTATAACGGTTACTACGGATTGTTCACTTGGGATTGTTGATGAAGAAAAAGATAGTGGTGTGATGGTTTATCCAAATCCATCGGCTGATGGGAAGTTTTTCTTTACTAATCAAGAAGGGAAGTTTAGCACTGTTTCTGTGGTTAATTCTTTGGGGAAAGTGGTTGTGAAGCCCTTCGACTGCGCTCAGGGAAACAATAGCGTTGATTTGAGTGGAATGGCTGATGGTATTTATTTGTTGCTGCTTGAAGGTGATGGTGTTAGAAAAACTGCTAAAGTGATGAAAGAATAATTTAAAAAAAAACCAAATCTTAGGATTTGGTTTTTTTGTGTTTTGCATTTGCTACTTCTTCTTAATCGGGAAATTCCTTGCTCGCATCAACGCATCGCTTGTTGCGGCTTTTCCTCTGTATTTTTTATAGGCAATTTCGGGATCGATAGTGTTTCCAATGCTGAAAACATTGTCTAATAAACGTTTAGAAACTTTTTTGTCATATAATCCGCCTTTTGCTTCCGTGAAAGCTTCGGTTGCATCGGCACTAATAACATCTGCCCACAAATAGCCATAATATCCAGCGGCATAATCATCGCCTGAAAAGATATGTCCAAACTGTGGAATTCGGTGACGCATTACAATTTCCGAAGGCATTTTTAAATTGGTTAACGTTTCTTTTTCGAATTCAATTGGGTTAATGTTAGGGTTTTCTAATAAATGAAGTTTCATATCAACCAAAGCACTCGAAATGGTTTCTACGGTAGAAAAACCTTCATTGAACGTTCCTGCTTCTTCAATTCTTTTTACCAACGACATTGGCATTGGTTCGTTGGTTTGATAATGCAAAGCAAATTTGTTCAGCACGTCTGGCGTTGATAACCAACGTTCCAAAATTTGTGATGGAAATTCCACATAATCTCGTGGTGTGTTCGTTCCAGACAAACTCGGATAGGTAACATCAGAACACAATCCGTGTAACGCGTGACCAAATTCATGGAAAAGCGTTGTGGCATCATCCCACGAAATTAGGATTGGTTCGTTGTCATTTCCTTTGATGAAATTACAATTATTGGAAACCAATGTTAGAACTTCGCCATTAACTCGGCTTTGTTCTCTGTAAGCCGTCATCCAAGCACCAGAACGCTTTCCTTTTCGTGCATAAGGATCAAAATAGAATAATCCAACCGTTTTTCCGCTGTCTTTACGAGAAACTTCCCAAACGCGAACGTCTTGATGAAAAACGGGAACATTGTTTACTTGTTTAAAATTCAAATTGAAAGCTTCGCCAGCAACCCAAAACATTCCTTCACGAAGTTTTTCTAGCTGTAAATAAGGTTTGATTTGATTGGCATCGACATCATATTTTGCTTTACGAACTTTCTCGGCATAATAGCGATAATCCCAAGGTGCAATTTTGAATTTTCCGCCTTCGGTTTCAACCATTTTTTGCATTTCGGCTACATCTTCATGCACTTTTGCTACAGCTGGTTGCCAAACGGATAGCATTAATTCCATTGTTTTTTCAGGTTTTTGAGCCATCGTGTTAGACAAACTCCAATCAGCAAAGGTTTTGAAACCAAGCAGTTTTGCTTTCTCAGCACGAAGCTTTAATATTTGAACTAAAATGGCGTTATTGTTGTTGTCGTTAGTATTATCGCCGCGTTTTACAAAAATGTCAAATGCTTTTTCGCGCAAATCTCTTCGAGAAGAAAAGGTCAAAAACGGTTCAATCGACGAACGCGTGTTGGCAATGCAACCCATTACTTTTAGGTTTCTTTCTTTGGCTTCGGCAATCGCCGCATTTTTTAATTCGGTTGGTAAACCTTCAAAATCGGCTTCGGTTTTTAATTCCAAATAATAATTGCTTTCATCGGCTAATTGATTTTGACTAAACTTGGTGAAAAGTGACGCCAATTCCTGATTGATTTTGGCAATTTTGGCTTTGCTTTCCGCAGATGCTTTTGCGCCTTCGCGAACAAAATTGGCATAATGATACCAAACCAAACGTTGTTGTTCAGCCGTTAATTTGCTTTTGTCTTTTGAGTTATAAACGGTTTCAATTCGGTCAAATAACTTTTTATTTTGATAGATTTTACTATTCAATTCTGAAAACAATGGCGTAACTTCTACTTCGATAGGTTCAAATTCGGGAGTATTCAAATTGGAACTATACATATCAAAAACAGCTTTTGCCTGGCTTAATTTTTTACCCGCTTTTTCCATAGCAACGATGGTGTTTTCAAATGTTGCAGGTTTTGGATTGTTGGCAATTGTATTGTATTCGTCTAGTTTTTCTTGAATTGCAATCTTTATTGCAGGTTTCAAATCGCCAATTTTATATTCGTTAAACGCTGGAACGCCACCATAATTTCCGTTCCAGTTTTTCAATAACGGATTTTGATTGTTCTGTGCTTCGGCAGTAATAATTGGAATACTCATAAGCAAGATTAGTGTTATTTTTTTCATGACTTTATTAATTTTATCAAAAATACATAAAATTGAATTGCCATCGGTCGCAAAAACATAACTCATAATTCCTTATTTTTGAGAAAAAAGAAATTGTCATGTTTGCTACAAGAAAAGACACGGTTTATGTTGTGCTTGCGGGAATTTTTATAACCAATGCAATAGTTGCCGAACTTACTGGCGGAAAGCTGATTGATGTTTTTGGCGTTCCTATGAGTATCGGGATTTTGCCTTGGCCAATTGTTTTTGTAACCACCGATTTAATCAATGAATATTTTGGCGAAAAAGGCGTGAAACGATTATCACTCATCACGGCTGGATTGATTGCTTATACTTTTTTTGTGTTGCATTTTGCCATTCAAATTCCTTCCACTGGAATTAGTTCGGTAACGAGTGAGCAATTCAAATCGGTTTTTGGACAAAGTCAGTTGATTATTGTTGGAAGTATTGCGGCGTTTTTAGTATCGCAATTGATTGATGTTACAATTTTTCATTTTGTAAAAAAACGAACAGGCAACAAAATGATTTGGCTTAGAAGTACAGGTTCAACGGTGATTTCGCAATTCTTCGATAGTTTTATCGTGTTGGGAATTGCGTTTTATCTACCAGGAATTATGGATTTTAAAACCTATATTATTTCAGGATTTACAGGTTATTCGGTTAAATTAGTCATTGCAATTTTAATGACGCCAATGATTTATTTAGGACATTATGTAATACAAAAATATATTTCAAAAGATAGTTTATTGGAAAAATAGTTACTTTTACATTATGCTTACAAAAAGTCAACAAAATATCATCATAGAAACGCTAAAACCTTTTCACCCAAAACGAATAGGATTGTTTGGTTCTGTTGCTCGAAATGAAGAAACTTCGTCGAGCGATATTGATATTTTGTTTTCATTGCAAAACCCAATTGGATTATTTACGCTTTCTGATTTGCAATTTGAATTGGAACAAAAGCTTCATAAAAAAGTAGATTTAGTTTCTGAAAATGGATTGAATAAATTTATTAAAGAGCGAGTTTTGAAAGAAGTAAAATATATTTATGAAGAATAATACCAAAATATTTCTTCTGCATATTCTAGAATCAATCGAGAAATTGGAAGAAATAACTACAACAACTTCTAAAGAAGAATTCCTGAAAAATTGGATAATTCAAGACGCAATACTTAAAAACTTTATCGTTATTGGCGAAGCTGTTGCCAATATTGATGAAGAAATAAAACAACATTATTCAACAATAAATTGGCGTGGTGCAAAATCGATGCGTAATTTTATTGTGCATGAATATTTCTCGGTTGACTTGAATTTTGTTTGGGAAACAATTTTAGAAACAATTCCCAAATTCAAAAAAGATATTTCAAACATCATTAAAGATTTTGATTAAAAATGGAAAATAAAATACGTTGCGCTTGGTGTGAAAAAGATGATTTATACCGCGATTATCACGATAACGAATGGGGAAATCCTGTTTATGACGATGAAACGATTTTTGAATTTTTAGTTTTGGAAACGTTTCAAGCAGGATTGAGTTGGTACACCATTTTGAAGAAAAGAGAAAACTTTAGAAAGGCGTTTGATAATTTTGATTACAAAAAAATCGTAAAATACGACGAAGATAAAATTCAGGAATTACTTCAGGACGAAGGCATAATTAGGAATAAATTGAAAGTTCGTGGAACGGTTTCTAATGCTATTGCTTTTATGAAAGTTCAGGAAGAATTTGGTAGTTTTTCAAAATATATTTGGGGTTTCACGGGCGGAAAACCAATTGATAATCAACCGAAAGTATTGCGAGATATTCAGGCAACAACTGAAATCTCAGATGCATTAAGTAAAGATTTGAAAAAACGCGGCTTTAAATTCGTTGGTTCAACTGTTGTGTATGCACACATGCAAGCAACTGGAATGGTGAATGATCACGTGGAAACTTGTTGGAAAAGGAAGTAGTTTTCAGTTTTCAGTCGCAGTTTTCAGTCGCAGTTTTCAGTCGCAGTTTGCATAACGTTTAAAATACAATTATGGATTATAAAGAGTTATTAGCTTATCAAAAAGCATTTATAGTAGCCATGGAGATTTTTGAGTTATCAAAAAAATTTCCTGCTGAAGAAAAATATTCTCTAACAGATCAAATAAGACGTTCTTCAAGAAGTGTTTGTGCAAATATGGCGGAAGCTTATAGAAAAAGAAGGTATGTCAATCATTTTATTAGTAAACTAACGGATTGTGATGGCGAAAACTCTGAAACCAATGTATGGTTGGATTTTGCTTTAGCATGCAACTATATTTCAAATGAAGATTTTGATTCTTTATCTTCAAAAACTATTGAAATAGGAAAATTGATAAATTACATGATTAATAATCCTGATAAATTTGGATGCAAAATGTAGTTTTAAATTCTGTAATTAAACCTAAAACCACTGTAAACTGTGACTGAAAACTGCGACTGAAAAATTAACTCTTCAAAACTCTCATAAAAGTATCTCTCGAAATTTCAAAAGCACCTAATTTTTCCAAATGATCGTTGTGAACTTGACAATCAAGTAACAAGTAATTGTTTTCTTTTAAATAATTAACCAACCATACAAACGCAATTTTGCTGGAATTGGAAACTTTGGAAAACATACTTTCACCACAAAAAACATGTCCTAAATCTACGCCATACAAACCTCCAACCAATTCGTCATTTTGCCAAACTTCAACCGATTTGGCAATTCCCATTTCGTGTAATTTGGTATAAGAAGCAATAATGTCTTCGGTAATCCAAGTTCCTTCTTGACCAGTTCGTTCAATTTGTTGGCAATTGCGAATAACTTCCGAGAAATTTTGATTGAAAGTAACTTTAAATTTATTCTGATTAATAAGATTTCGAGTGCTTTTCGATACTTTATACAACTTAGGCACAACAACCATTCGTTCTGATGGCGACCACCAAAGTATCGGTTCATCATCATTAAACCATGGAAAAATGCCATTTTGATACGCCAACAACAAACGTTCTATTGATAAATCGCCACCAATAGCCAAAACACCTTCATAGGAAGCTTCGTCAACAGGCGGAAAATAAAGTTCTTTGGTTAAAAAATACATAGGTCAGAAAATAGAAAAAAGAAGCTAGAGGCAAGAAAAGTATTAAACGAAAAAACCATTCGTACATTTAAATTGTTAGAATGGTCTTTGTTCTTTACTCTTGTTTCTATTTTCTAGAAAGGTAAGTCGTCGTGTTCTTCTTCTTTAAAATCGGTTGCTGGAGCAAAAGCTTCTGCTGGTGGCATTGCTGGCATTGCTGCTGGTTGTTCTGCTTGAAGTCTTTCAATTCTCCAACCTTGAATATCGTTAAAATATTTAGTTTCTCCTTGTGGATTAACCCATTCTCTTCCTCTAAGATTGATAGAAACTTTTACCGCTTCACCTACATTATAGTTGTTCAACAAATCACATTTATCTTGTACAAAATTGATACTGATAAACTGCGGATATTGCTCTTCTGTAGCCACAACCAATTCTCTTTTTCTAAAGCTAGCACTCACTTGTTGCTCCGCATTTACTACTTTAATTTTTCCGGTAACTTCCATAATTATAATTTAGCTAAAAGTACTTTCCAAGCCGAAAGCACATCATTATTATTCAAATATTCTTTTGCTTTCAACTGAATTTTTTGTTCATCATCAGAACTCAAAACACCTTTCACCGCAAAATTTTGTTGTACAAATATAGTAATTTCTTCTTCGGTTGGCAATGCTTCTACATTTCCTAATTTACCCAAATCATTTCCGTCAAAAACAGGACTATTTTTAATAAAATCAGGAATAGCATCAACGCCAATTCCAAGCGTAACCAAAGGTTTTTCTACTTCAAACAAACCTTGATTGGAACGCGAATACCAATTTCCTCCCAAACGTGAAACCAAATCGATTTTGTTTTGATCAATTGTTCCTTTTTCGTCCAAAACCGCTTCGTTAACATGAATTTTTACTACTTCACAAATAATCAAATTTCCTGCGCCACCTTGATTTCCCAAAGCAATAATTTCGTTGATTTTGCATTCAAATTGCACTGGACTTTCCGCTACACGATACGGTTTTACCATATCCGAAGGCAACATCGTTAAACCCGATTTTATAAATTCGTTCACACCATCAGGATATTCCGTGCTCGAAAGCGACATTTGTTGCACAATATCATAATTCACCACATTAATCACCACTTGTTTCGTTGCTTGACAATTTTCCAAAGTATGTTTCGTTGTGTTATTTCTCACGCGTCGTGCTGGCGAAAAAACCAAAATCGGCGGATTGGAACTAAAAACATTAAAGAAACTAAACGGCGACAAATTAGGTTTCCCATTTTCGTCCATCGTGCTAGCAAAAGCAATTGGTCTTGGCGCTACAGCACTTTGCAAATAACCTTGCAATTGCGCTGGCGAAAGCGTATGTGGTTCAAAAGAAAGCATATTTTTTATTTTTCCAAAAATACAATTTTAATTCATTTTGGAGCGAAACGTTCGGGAATTCTTGTTGTCCATTTTCCTGCTATTCGTTTCTATCGTCAAAAAAGACGATACCACTACTATCAGGGCTAGAAGTCAATCGTCTTGTATTTTTATTACTTTTGGCTATATTTATAAAAAAATTTCAATGCAATTTTCCGAAAGAAGAAACACAACTCGCTGGATAATCATAATGACATCGTTCGTTATTGTGAGTTTGATTCTTTGGAATACGTATTCCTTTTTTCAAATTTTTAAAAGTGAAGAACGTGTCAAAATGAAAAATTGGGCATTGGCACAAAAAAAAATCAATACCGATGACTTAAACGCTGATTTAGAATTGCCGTTTGCTATTATTGAAAATCCTACTATTCCGATTATTTTATCTATTAACGACTCGATTACAAGCACCATAAATATTGATGATGATATTGTAAAAGACAAAATTAAACTCAAAAATTATTTAGAAAAACTTAAACTGCAAAACAGTCCTATTGTTATGGAGATTTCAAAAGGAAAATCGCAGTACTTGTATTATGGCGATTCTTCTATGCTCAATAAATTAAAATATTATCCAATTGCGTTGTTGCTAATCATTTTTCTGTTTGGAACTGTGGTTTATAATTTTTATCGAAGCACAAAAATGGCAACTCAAAACAAACTTTGGGCTGGAATGGCAAAGGAAACCGCACATCAGATTGGAACGCCATTATCATCGTTAATCGGTTGGCTCGAAATCATGAAAGCCGACAATGTGGATGAAACTACGGTTTCTGAAATAGAAAAAGACATCAATCGACTGCAAACCATAACGGATAGATTTTCTAAAATAGGTTCGGAACCAATTCTGGAAAAACGCAACATTGTTGAAGAAACGGAACAATCTTTTGAGTATTTAAAATCGCGCTTTTCTAAACAAGTTATCTTCTCTTTCAAAGCTCCAGAAAAACCAATTTTAGTTTCCTTAAATTCAGCACTTCACAGCTGGACAGTTGAAAATTTAGTCAAAAATGCTATTGATGCTATGAAAGGCAGAGGAACACTTTCTGTAGAAATATCTGAAGAAAATGATTTGGTGAAAATACTGGTTAGTGATAGTGGAAAAGGCATTCCGAAAAAACAATTTAAAAGAGTTTTTGAACCTGGTTTTACAACCAAAAAACGTGGTTGGGGTTTGGGCTTATCACTCACAAAACGAATTGTTGAAGAATATCATAAAGGAAAAATAAAAGTCCTTCATTCCGAAATTGATAAAGGAACAACGATACAAATATCATTTAAAAAATAAAAAAATAAAAAGTTAAGTTTTTTCTTTATATATTTATACTATAACTTTAAAACTATTAACTATGGAATTTTTGTATTTTCTTTTATTAGGTGCTATTTCTGGCTGGTTAGCTGGTCAGTTTTGGAAAGGTTCAGGGTTTGGATTAATCGGTAACATCATTGTTGGGATTATCGGGGCAATTTTTGGTGGTTGGTTAGCTGGAAAATTAGGAATTGGCGGTGGTGGTTTGTTAGTTCAAATATTGATTGCTGCTTGTGGTGCTTGGGTTCTACTGTTCCTAATTAGTTTAGTTAAAGGAAAAAATTAAAGAATAAAAAAACGCCTCAATAAAATGAGGCGTTTTCTTTTATAAATTGTTTTGAATTGCTTTTGCCAACTCTTCAAATTCTTCTTTAGTAAGCGCTGTTTTTCGTTGAAAACGCATATCATCCATATCTTGTAACGGAATTAAATGTACATGCGTATGTGGAACTTCTAATCCAACAACTGCAACACCAATTCGCTTGCATTCAACTGTTTTTTCTAATGCTTTTGCTACTTTTCTTGAAAATTTCATCAATCCAAGATAATGTTCTTCTTCCATGTCAAAAATCTTATTGATTTCTTCCTTTGGAATACAAAGCGTATGACCTTTTGCATTAGGATTTACATCCAAAAAAGCCAAATAATTTTCATCTTCGGCTACTTTGTAGCAAGGAATTTCTCCGTTAATAATTTTGGTGAAAATACTAGCCATAATTAGTCTCTTGAAATTTCTAAAACTTCAAAGTTTAATTTTCCGTTTGGAACAGTAATTTCCGCTACTTGTCCAACTGACTTTCCTAATAATCCTTTTCCTATTGGAGAAGTTACTGATATTTTTCCGGTTTTTAAATCGGCTTCGCTTTCGGCAACCAATGTATATTTCAACTCCATTCCGTTGGCTTGATTTTTAATTTTCACATTAGATAAAACCAAAACTTTTGAAGTATCAAGATGACTTTCATCAATTAATCTAGCATTAGCGTGAACTTCTTCTAATTTTGCGATACGCATTTCAAGCATTCCTTGTGCTTCTTTTGCTGCATCATATTCCGCATTTTCAGACAAGTCGCCTTTATCTCTAGCTTCAGCAATTGCTTGTGATGCTTTTGGTCTTTCTATGCTTTTTAATTGATCTAACTCTTCTCTTAATTTTTTTAATCCTTCTGCTGTGTAATAAGATACTGTACTCATAATTTCTTCCTTTATATAAATAGAAAAAATCCCATCGCAACGGGATTTCTTTTTGCAAAGATACTGTTTTTGATTTGATTTAAATTTGTTTCACACAATAGTGTTTGTCAAAGTTAAATAATTTATTTTTGTTTACTCAAATAATTAGAAATAAAATTTAGATGAAAAAAATTGCTATTATTTTTTTATTCATTGGTTTGGCAATAGGATGTGAATCGGAAGGTTTTAACAATCGAAATCCATACATTCCAAATGTTCAAGTGAACTGGATGATTGATTTGAGTTTACCGCTATATAGTAATTTATCATTTGTAAGTAATCATGCAACTAATTTTTCGCAAGGTGTTCGAGGCGTTGTAATTTTTAATACCGGAAGTGGTTTCGTTGCTTTTGAAATGGCATGTCCAAACCAGGAATTAAGTTCTTGTTCCACAATGACAATTGATGGAATAAATGTCGTTTGTCCTTGTGACGAAGCAGAATATAGTCTTTTTTCAGGTCAAAGTCCAGGAAAACAATATCCATTAAAACAATATCGTGTTGAAGTTAATGGAAATTCATTATTGGTTTACAATTAAAAAATCCCGTCTCGTTCTTAAACGAGACGGGATTTTGTTTTTTTTAGAACTTCAAGGTTATTCCAGCCAAGAAATTAATTCCAGCTTGCGGATAAAATCCTGCGCCATCTTGCGTTGAAATACTTCCAGGATTACTAAAATCGTCATCAAAGGTGTAGAAATAACCATTAGACTCATATTCTAAATCAAAAATGTTATTTACCAATGCCGAGAAAACCATCGATTTTAAACCTTTGTTGATTTTCCATTCATAAGAAACATTCAAATCGCTCACAAAATAAGCATCCAATTTCGAGTTGTCAGAATCGATATTTCCCATGTATTGTTCGCCTACAAATTTTGATAAAAGCGAAATCTGAAAATCTTTTATTGGCAAAAATGTAATTCTGTTGGCAGCAACAATACTTGGTGAAAAAGCAATATCGGTATTTCCTAAATTCTGCAAAACGCCATCTCTTTGAAAATAAAAATCACGGTTTTTGTTTTGACTTAAAGTGATATTTGGATTCCAAATCAATTTGTCAGTTATAGAAATCACCGATTCAACTTCTAAACCGATTCGATAACTTTTTCCGCTATTGGTAAAAATTGGCGAACCAACATCGTTCAAAGCGCCAGTTAAAACCAATTGATCTTGATAATTCATGTAGAAAGCATTGGCAGAAATTTTCACTTTTTGCGAATTGTATTTCCATCCTAATTCGTAGTCAAATAAACGCTCAGGTTTGATTGCGCCAGCTTCATAATCGTCGCGTCTTGGTTCTTTATTGGCAATACCAAAATAACCATAAAATGAGTTTTTATCATTTAATTCATAATTCAATCCAGCTTTTGGATTAAAAAATCGAAACGTATCGTTTACATCGCTAAACTTGGTACTTGTTGCTTCATAAAAAACCATTCGGTATTGTAAATCGGCAAAGAAATTCAGTTTTCCAACTTGTTGCGACGCTTTTACATAGGCATTTACATCGTCTTTATTTCCGAAATTGTTGTAATATCGATTGCCATTTGGAACATAATATTGTGTCCAAACCACTTCGCCAAAATGTTTCCCCAAATGACGATTTGCTGCTCCGCCAAGTAAGACATCCGTATTTTTTGTTTTGTAGTTTAATGAAAAAGTTGTTCCAAAAAAATCGCTGTCCAACCATCGTTTTCTAACCAAATCCGATTCGGTATTTCCTTCAAAATTGGGTAAAAAATAATCAGCTAATGCTTCATCTTCACGATATTGTTCAAAATATCCTTTCCCGATGGTGTAATGCAACGCTGCATTTGAAATCCATTTTTCTGACCATTTTTCCGACCAATGCAACTGAAAATGATTTTGCCAATAATTATCGGTTTCATCATCATAGAATTTTATGTTTCCGTTTTGGTCAAAATACATTCCAGCAGAATTAAACGTTCTGTCGTTTTTTAATTTTTCTGGATCTTCAAGTCCGTTCCAAGATTGATAGGTTTTTTCTTTTCCGCCAAAAGCAAGTGCTTTAATCAAAGTGGTTTCGGTTACATAATTTCCATTGAAGAAATAGCCAAACATGCTCGATGAAGCTCTGTCGATAAATCCATCAGAAGCAATGTTGGAAAGTCGTCCGTTTAGTTCAAAATTATTATGCAAACCTGTTCCAAACGATAACGTGTGTTTTCGAGTTCCAAAACTTCCTACGGAATTGGAAATTTCTGCAAATGCGTTTTCTTGATACGCTTTAGTTTGCATGTTTAAACTTGCGCCAAAAGCTCCAGCACCATTGGTAGAAGTTCCAACGCCACGTTGCAATTGAATGCTTTCTACGGACGAAGCAAAATCAGGCAAATTGACAAAAAATGTTCCTTGACTTTCGCTGTCGTTAAAAGGAATTCCGTTTAACGTTACGTTAATTCGCGAACCATCAGCACCACGAACTCTCATGTAAGTGTAACCAACACCATTTCCAGCATCGGTTGTTGTAACTACCGAAGGCAAATAGTTCAGTAAAATTGGAATGTCTTGCCCTAAATTTCGAGGCGCAATTTCTTCCTTAGAAAGATTGGAATGTGTAATTGGATTTTTGCCTTTTGCTCTAACCGAAGAAACGATTACTTCGTTAAGGTTGTTGACTTTTGTTGTGTCTTTTACTTTTTCCTGTGAAAAAGAGAAAAAAGAAACGAGAGAAAAGAAAATAGACGTTGCTAATTTTTTCCTGCTTTGTACTTTGTACTTTGTACTGTTTTTGAATAAAATTTCCATTCGTAAAATAAATTATACGAATAAAAAGAGGTAATTATTCTTTGTTAAAAAATAAAAATGTGTGTTTCCTGCGACAAAGTTCAGCGTGCACTCTGTTTTGTCACTTTTCCCTAAACAGCATTACCTGTTCTAGGTTCATTGGGTATAATCTCAGCTTGTTATTTAAAGCACCCCTTTTTGAGACGAGGCAAAAGTAAAAAAGATTTTTAGATTATTAGAGCTTTAGACAAATTAGATTTTATAAATCTGGTTTTTTTCTGTTTTGCTTGGTTTCAGAAACGGAAGATTTGTCTTTTAATCTTTTTTCGATTACCGATTTTGGCACTTTGGTTGGTTTTCGTTTTTTAGGAACAACCAATGCTTTTTTAAGTAATTCTAAAAAACGTTTGGTGACAATTTCTTTATTTTTTAGTTGACTTCTATCTTCATCACAGTTTAAAATCAAAATATTTTCTGAAGTTAATTTGGTTGCCAATTTTTCGGAAATTAGCGTTTTTTGCTCTTCGGAAAGTGCTTGAGATGCATTCAAATCAAAAGTCAAAACCACTTTTGAGGAAACTTTGTTTACGTTTTGCCCGCCAGCACCAGAACTTCTAACGGCTTTGTATTGTATTTCGGTTAAAAGTAAATCAGTTTTCATATTGCGGTTGATGCGCTGGTTTTAATAAATCGTTTACCGTTTTCACCGGATTGAATGTGACTAACGGAACTTCTACAAAAACGGTTATCCATTTTGCCATTGCGCCGTTCCAAAGTCCAGGTAATTCGTATCCTTTCAATTCTTTTCCTTTGTTGTTTTTATGCACAATAAATCCAGATGTATGATCGACAAATTGTGTTAAATCAAATTTATTTCCATGATAATCTTTGGTTGCACAAACTAAATCTACAGGATTAAAATGGGTTGCTTTGGATAGAATTTCGTTTTGAACAAAATCGTTTGTGTCAACCTGAGAACTTTCTACAATTTGTAGCGACAGATTACCTTTGGAATTTCTTACCCAAAAAGGTCCGCCACCAGGTTCGCCTTCGTTTTTAACCATGCCGCAAACGCGAATTGGTCGGTTTAATTTGGTTTTAATGAATTCGATTTTGTGTTCAAATGTAAATTTTTGAAAATCATCTCTAACCTTGATATTCAGTTTTAATTTCATAAAATCAACAACCGTTTCCACTTCGTTTTCTTGAAATTCTTGCTTTTCGATGGCATTCAAAATGGCAAAAATTTGCTCTTGAAATTCGAGTAAAACTCCAGCCAAACCTTTTTTATACAAAGTAATTTCTTTGATATGATTTTGAATTACATTGTCAATATTTTTGATAAAAATTACATCTGCATCAAGTGAATTTAGATTATTTATCAATGCGCCGTGTCCGCCAGGACGAAAAACCAACTTGTTGTTTTCATCACGAAATGGTTGGTTTTTCAAATCAACAGCAATCGTATCAGTAGATTTGTGTTGATAAGAATACGTCACATTTAAAGTGGTTTCGGTCTTGTTTTCCACTTTTTCCTTTACATTTTTTACAATTTCACGAAATAAATCTTCATGATTTTCGGAAACGGTAAAATGCAAATGCGAAACCGAATTTGATGTAGCATAAAAAGCACATTCATTCAAATGTTCTTCCACTGGCGTTGCAATGTGAGATTGATATTTGTGAAAATCTAAAACACCTTTTGGTTTGTTAGCAAAATCAAAATAATCGCTAGACAACATCGTTTTTATGAAGTGATAGCTTTTTTCGTGACTTTCTAATGAATAATAATTAGGAACAATTGATTTAACCTTCGATTTTATTTCTTCAAAAAATGGAAACTTCTCAATTCCTGCCAAAAAAGTGGGAAGGTTTTTGTCTTTTTTTCGGTTGATGTAAGCGTTTATAGTTTCATTTTCATGATCAAATTCAATTAAAAATTCATTCAAAAATTTGAACATTCGACTGGCTGCACCTGAAGCGGGAACGAATTTTTTTAACTTTAAAGTTGATTTTTTTTCGTCAAAAAAAGCTGATTTTGAATTGAATTCTTCTTCGGTAAGTTTTAAAATTCCATCGTCAATTTTTGCTGGACGAGCCAAATACATTTTTGAAATCCCAGTTTGGAAAATAGCAAGTTCAGCTTCAATTTTACTCAAATCAATTCCATGTTCGTTAATTTGACTAAAATCGGCTTCGGTAAATCCGTATATGTTGACTAATTTGTCTTTTGTTGTAAAATTTTCTTCCATTCTAAATAGCCATAAACGGCGATAATTGTGAAAAATACATATTGAATACTCGTGAAAGTATATCCTTTGGCAAAATACATTGGGATAGAAATTATATCACCAATAATCCATAAAATCCAGTTTTCGATTTTCCGTTTTGCCATTAACCACATTCCAACGAAAAATATTCCTGTTACAAATGTATCAATATAGGATGTCCAATGTGTTAATTTATCGAAAAAGATATAAACCGAAATGACCAAAATTATACTTGCAAGAAATAATGCAATTGATTTTTTTATTTCTGATTTTGTAATTTTTGAAATAGGAAATTCATCGACTTTGTCTTTTTTTCTTGTCCAAACGTACCAACCATAAATACTCATGATTACGTAGTAAAAATTAATCATCATGTCGCCAAGCAATGACCATTTCCAAAGTAAATAAACGTAAATCGCAGTATTGATAATTCCAGTTGGAAAAACTAAAATGTTATTTTTTTTAGCAAACCAAACGCTTAACAATCCGAATAAAATTGCAGTTAATTCTAATGCAATTTCATAAGTTGGATAATTTTTGTATTGTGAAAAAAGGAATTCAAACATTAGTCAAAAAAGTTTATATCGTTTTCAAAAGCTGTTCCAATAACGACTAAATCTGCGCCAGAATTGAACGCATTTTCAATTTCAATTTTGGAACGAATTCCTCCGCCAACAATCAATGGAATAGATATTTTTTTAGAAACTGCTGAAATCATTTCTAAAGGAACGGCATTTTTTGCGCCACTTCCAGCTTCGAGGTAGATTAATTTGTTGCCAATATATTCGCTGGCTTTGGCGGTTTGAGCAACATAATCAATATTATTTCTATCTAATGGTTTGGTTTTGCTAACGCGTTCTACGGCAGTTTCGCTTCCACTTTCAACAAGAATATAACCCGTAGAAATCACTTCTAAATTAGTTTTTTCAAGAATTGGAACGGCTTCAACTTGGTGTTCAATTAAATAATCAGGATTTCTTCCCGAAAGTAATTGCAGAAACAAAATTCCATCAGCTTCGGCAGAAATTTGTGATGGATTTCCAGGAAATAATAAAACTGGAAGTTTAGTATTTTGTTTTAACTGAATGATAATTTCGTCTAAATGATTTCCATCAAATGAACTTCCTCCAACTAAAATATGTGTTGCTGGCGATTGATTTATTTTTTCTGCCAAATCCGAAATGGTTTCTAATGCAACTTTATCAGGATCGATTAAAATTGCCAGAAGTTTTTCTGACTTGGCTTTTGAATTTAGTATTTGTTGGTATATTGACATTTTTTTTGGAACGCGGATGACACGGGTTTTACTGATTGTCGCGGATTTTTTGTTTTTAATTATCTCCAAAGGCGCAAACAAAGATATAATCTTCTATAGAATCAAATTGGACTTCGAAATTTTCTTCTTTATTATTGAATTTTAATACTGCTGTTGCTTTTTTATCTTCAAAATTGAAATCATCTTCAAAAATATGGTTTGGAAAGCTAATTCCTTTCTCGTTTTTTATTTTAAAAATACATTCCTTGATTCCCCAAACAACAGTTGCTTTTTTAATTTTTTCTTCTTCTGAAAGATTTTCGAGATGAGAAACATCCATAAATCTTGGTGCTATTTTCAATGTTTTTTCTTTGAGTTGTTCTAAGTCCAAACCGACTTTCTGTTCGCTAATTACGACTGCCGAAAAATCATTAGAATGTGAAATAGAAATTTCTACTTCTTTAATGCTACAACCTTGTGGTTTAATATGTGGTTTTCCAAATTCATCATAATACAAATCAAAATCAGTATAATCAAGGTGTTGCAATAACATTCTAACTGCTAAAAATCCTTTTTGGTGACTTTGGGATTTCATGTCTTCAAGACGTTTCAAAGAGGAGTCCTTTAATCTAACTTCCTTGAAAAGCGCATCAAAATCTTCTGTTATCTTCCAAAGATACAGTTTGGTGTTATTAGACAAGTAGATTACTTTATGTAATGGCATTTAGTATTTTGTTGTTTTTCAAAAGATTAAACAATCAAACATTTCATAAATTTTGAAATAAATTATTAAAATCAAAACCTATGTTGTAATTTTGCACCAAATTATAAAAAACAAATATACATAATAGATGAGTACACAAACATTACCTTATGTGGCTTTTAAAGTGAAAGACATTTCACTTGCAGCTTGGGGAAGAAAAGAAATTGAATTAGCTGAAGCAGAAATGCCTGGTTTAATGGCACTTAGAGCAGAATACAAAAACGAACAACCATTAAAAGGTGCTCGTATTGCAGGATGTTTGCACATGACTATTCAAACTGCAGTTTTAATTGAAACTTTAATTGCTCTTGGTGCAGAAGTTACTTGGTCTTCTTGTAACATTTTCTCTACACAAGATCAAGCTGCTGCTGCTATTGCTGCTGCTGGCATCCAAGTTTATGCTTGGAAAGGTCTTGATGAGGAATCATTTGACTGGTGTATTGAGCAAACATTATTCTTTGGTGAAGATAGAAAACCATTGAACATGATTCTTGATGATGGTGGAGATTTAACAAATATGGTTATTGACCGTTATCCGCATTTGGTTGAAGGTATCAAAGGTTTATCTGAAGAAACTACAACTGGTGTTCACAGACTTTACGAAAGAGTAAAAGCTGGAACTTTACCAATGCCAGCAATTAACGTGAATGATTCGGTTACAAAATCGAAATTTGATAACAAATATGGTTGTAAAGAATCTGCTGTTGATGCTGTTCGTCGTGCAACTGATATCATGTTAGCTGGAAAAAGAGTAATTGTTTGTGGATATGGTGATGTTGGAAAAGGAACTGCGGCTTCTTTCCGTGGTGCTGGTTCTATTGTAACTGTTACTGAAATTGACCCAATTTGTGCTTTGCAAGCTGCTATGGACGGTTTTGAAGTGAAAAAATTAAACACCGTTATTGCAACTGCTGATATTATTATTACTACAACTGGAAACAAAGACATCGTTCTTGGTTCTCATTTTGAGCAAATGAAAGATAAAACTATCGTTTGTAACATTGGTCACTTTGATAACGAAATTGATATGGCTTGGTTGAATTCAAACCATGGTGCATCTAAAATTGAAATCAAACCACAAGTTGACAAATATACTATCGCTGGAAAAGA